>JAJRAL010000151.1 GCA_028679935.1 Methanomassiliicoccales archaeon
CGAAGCGCCCTGGAGAAGAAGGGGGTAAGGGGTTTGATCGGCCCGATCGGTCGTTTACGCCTGGAGGCAGGCGCAGGTGCAGTTGCCGCCCGGGTAATAGGGGCACGTGTCGAAGCCTTGGGGACCGTTGCCCTGCCCCATGCCCTGGGCGTTCGCGCCCGAGCCATAGCCGTTCATCATGCCCGTGCCCTGCCCCGTCATTCCGCAGGCCCCGTGCGGGCCGTAGCCGTTCATCATCCCGCCCTGCGTCATCATGCCGTTGCCGCCCATGCCGCCGTGCGTTCCCATCCCCGCTCCCGAGCTAGACGCGCTCGGTGACGCGGCGACGACCGCTCCGGCGAACAGGCCGACGGCGACGATGCCGACAAGGGCGACGACGCCCAATGATTTCATGTTCATGTCTTTCGCCTCTGCCGAGGACCCGTTTTCCGTCCCCGGACGCTGTCGATTCAGCGCTGAAAAGACAGATAATGATGAGCGTGAAAAGCGGTGAAAAGTGCCTGAAAAGTGAAAAATGGCTATGGTGGACCCTTATTGCCCGTGGTTGTCGAGATTCGGTTCGTGACCCCGTACCGCTCCTTCTTCACGAGACCCTTCTCGACGAGCCGGTCGATGGTTCGCGATACTTTCGCATCGGACATCTTCGTGCGGGCGATGATGTCCTTCTGCAGCGCGACCCCGCCCGAGTCGGCGATCGTCTTGTAGAGCACGCGCTCGTCTCCGGACAAGAGGCGGAGGACGAGCTCGTCGCGGGCCTGTTCCTCCTCGACTGTCGTGCTAGCCTCATTTGGCTCGAGCTGAAGATCGGGCCCTTTCGGAACAGGTGGAGGCGCCTGCGCGAGGACGGGATGATCGCTCGGGGAGACGGTGACGCTCTCCTCCTTGACGAACAGGAGGACGATGCCGACGACCGTCATGACTATCCCAGCAACTATCAGGAGCAGGTTCGTCGTGGAATAGCTGGCTGTCCCTCCGCCCATCATGCCGAAGTGTCCAGAGGGGGCCAGGACTCCCACTATCAGAAGCACGGCCCCGATTGCGATGAGGACTACGGCTAGGGCTCTGGAGGTTCTCATGCACTACCCGATTGACATCTGCATCTGCATATTCCTATCGCTGTCGGAACCGTATGAGGGCGCGTTCAGTCGCAGACCCACTTGCAGCCGCCTCTGACGATCTCAGAGCTCATCTTGCCGGCCGGGACCATCGGTAGGACGTCCTCCTCAGGATCCGTAATGACGTCCACCAGGAACGGAACGTCCGAATTCAGCCCTTTCTGGAATGCTTCCCTGAGCTCCGACGGCTTCTCCACCCTGACGCCATCGGCGCCGAACGCCTTGGCCAGGGCGACGAAGTCGGGGTTGCCGCGCAGCGAGGTCGCGGAATAGCGCTTGTTCCAGAACAGCTTCTGCCACTGCTTCACCATGCCGAGCCAGCCGTTGTTCATCACAACGACCATCACAGGTAGCTCCTCGTTCACTGCCGTGGCGAACTCGTGGAACACCATCTGGATGCTCCCGTCGCCGGCGATGTCGATTACCGGCTTGTCGCGGAAGGCGATCTTCGCCCCGATCGCTGCCGGGAACCCGAATCCCATAGTGCCGAAGCCACCGGAGGTGATGAACTGCCTTGGGTGCCTCACCTTCAGGAAGTGCGAGGCCCACATCTGGTTCTGACCGACCTCGGTCGTGATGATCGTGTCATCGGTGAGGATCTTCGATAGCTCGTAGATCACCTTCTGCGGCTTGACCGGCACAGAATTGATGTCGATGTCACAGTGGCATCCGTCGCGTAGGGCCTTGACCCTTTTCGCCCACGGCGTATCCGGCCTGCCCTTCCCGACGCCCTTGATCAGCTGTTGCAGACCCTTTTTCGCGTCGCCGACCAGGCGCACCTTCGTCCGTGGATTCTTGCCCGCCTCGATCGAGTCGATATCTAGATGGATGATCTTCGTGGTCATGGGGATCTCGTTCGCGTGGGGGATGGTGCGATCGGAGAACCTCGTGCCTATGGCCAGGATCACGTCCGATTCGAGCAGCGCCCTCCGCGCCGGCTCCTTGCCGTGCATGCCCATGATGCCCATGCAGAGCGGATGCTCTTCCGGAATGATGCCCTTCCCCATGACCGTCGTGATAACCGGGGCGACGAGAAGCTCGGCGAGCTTGGCGACCTCCGGACCAGCGTTGGACCAAATCGCTCCTCCGCCCACTAGCAGCGATGGCCTTTCCGAGTTCAGGAGCGTCCTGATCGCTTCGAGCATGCCGCTGAAGTCCTCGGCGGGACTCGGCACTGGGTACTCCAGGTCCATCAGCTTCTCCGGCACGTCGCCGTTCATCACGTCCATCGGAAGATCGACGTGCACCGGACCCATGCGCCCGGTCTTGGCGATGTTCATCCCACGCTTGATCGCCTCAGGCACATCCTTGGGGTCGAGCACCCTGAAGTTGTGCTTCGTGATCGGCATCATCAGGCTGAAGGTGTCCGCTTCCTGGAATCCAGCCGTCCCGATGAGATGCGTCGCCACCTGACCCGTCAGCACGAGCATCGGGGACGAGTCGGCGTAGGCCGTCGCCACTCCCGTGACGAGGTTCGTCGAGCCGGGGCCGGATGTCGCCATGCACACGCCTGGTCTTCCTGTCGCCCTGGCGTATCCGTCGGCCATGTGCGCCGCGCACTGCTCATGCCTCACTAGCACGTGGTGTATGCTCGAGTCCAAGAGGTCGTTGTAGATCGGGATGACGACGCCGCCGGGATAACCGAACATTACCTCTACACCTTCCCGTTCCAGCAACGCGAGCAGAGCCTTCGAGCCTTTCAAGAGCCGCACCTCCACAAATTCCTTCGATGCTTGAGGACACCCCTAAGGAGGATGTCCTCTAACCCAGAACGACGACCACCGTGCCCAACAAAACCGCAGGTTGGACCGAGCACGTGATATGGGTTAGCACGGCACCGCAGATGGACGGGCCGATATATAACCGTTCGCCAGCGCACGCGTTCCCTTTCTAGAGTATCTCGGTAGCGCCTTTCCGAGTTCGACAAGGTTGAAGCATCCGACGGCTCCTCAGCTACTCAGGAGTGCCAAGTGAACGACGAGATCTCGATCATCGACTATGACCCCGCGTGGGCGGACGTATACGTGGAGGAGTCTAGTCGAATCCTGAAGGCTCTTCGAGGCCGGGTGTGGGATATCCAGCACATTGGGAGCACCGCGGTTCTAGGTCTCGCTGCGAAGCCGATCATCGACATAATGGTCGCGATGGATGATATCGTGGCGAGCCGGGATGTGATCATCGGCGAGGTCGCCCCGCTCGGCTACTCGAATGAGCCGCATGCGGACGACTCAGAGCGCCTGTTCTTTAGGAAAGGAATGCCTCGTACTCACCATCTGCACGTCGTACGGTTCCGCTCCTGGGAGTACTGGAGGCACATCATGTTCCGCGACTTCCTGATCGACCATCCGATTTCAGCGGAGGAGTACGAGTGCCTGAAGTACGTGCTCGCCGAACGGTATCGGACGGACCGGGAAGCATACGTTGATGGGAAGGAATCATTCGTCGAGGGCGTGCTAAAGCGCGCCGTCAAGGAGCGTGTGATAGTCCCCAGGTGATGGTGGCAAGCGATGGTCGACTCCAAGTTGCAGGCGGAAATGGTGAGGGAATCGTTCGAACCGCTGGCCGACTACTACGCACGGAGCAAGGCGCACACCGACAGAGATAGCCTCGAGCGGCTCAGGATGCTGGTTGAGACTGGACCAGCCAAGACCGTTCTGGACGTCGCGACCGGCCCAGGGCACACGGCGATGCATCTCGCTCCTCACGTCGGTCGCGTCGTTGGGCTGGACCTGACCCGTCCGATGTTGCTGAAGGCAGCCGAGCTCTCTTCTTCGAGGAGCATCGGGAATCTCGACCTCGTTCAGGGGAACGTTTACTCACTGCCATTCGGTGACGAGACCTTCGACATCGTCACCTGCAGGAGGGCGCCGCATCATTTCCCCGACCTGCTTGGAGCGGTGAGGTCGATGAAGAGGGTCATCAAGCGGGGCGGGGTGATGGTCATCGACGACCGGAGCGTGCCCGAGGACGATTTCACCGACCGGACGATGAACGAACTCGACGTCCTACACGATCGCTCTCATGTGCGGGATTATCGACCGTCGGAATGGAGGTCCGTGATGGGCGAGGCAGGACTGATCGTCGAGGGGCTGGAGACGTTCAGCAGGGTCTGGCCTCTCTCATCGCTCACCGATACCGCAGCGCTGGAGGACAGGACGGAGATCGAGAGGCGGGTACGCTCGCTGGACGATGCGGAGAGGAAGCGGATGGGAGTGTGTGAGATCGAGGGGGTCCTCCAGATCAGGCACTGGTACGTCGTTGTGAAGGCCCGCAGGCTCTGAGGTCGCCGCGTGAGAAAGGTTATCTTCTCCGGTCGCATCAGCGGCTCCGAAGGTGATGGCGTGGAGGGCCAATCCTACTCCCTTGGATACCGGATCAAGAACGTGCTCAGGGTCGCCTACACCCTGCCATTCGTGATAGCCTCGGTCGTCGGGGTCGCGTTCGCTCTAACGCAGAAGTCGGACTGGCTTCTCGCGTTCCTGATCCCGCTCGACGTCTTCTTCCTCGCGCTGTTTGTCAATATCAGCAATGACTACTTCGACCACCGGAGCGGCACGGACAAGGTCCGCTTCTCGATGATCGACAAGGCGTTCGACGCGGGCCAGGCCGGGAAGATATCGCAGAAGATCTACTGGCAGGGCAACTCATTCGACCGGGGGCTGATCAGTGACCGCGGCGGGAAGATGCTGATCACTGGCATAGCTATCGCGGCGGGCCTCATCGCCATTCCGATCATCCTCTCCGGCGGCATCCTGGTAATCATCATGGGCGCGATCGCATTCGGCCTATCGTACTTCTACTCGGCTCCCCCTCTCATCCTCGGTTCTCGCGGTCTCGGGGAGTTCGACGTCGGTCTGTCGTTCGCCCTGATCGCGTTCTTCTCGTATTACGTGATGGCGACGCAGTTCAGCTGGACGATGGTACTCATCGCGACGGCGGTCGGCATCAGCGTGGCGATGATGCGTGTGGTCGACGAGATGTCAGGGATGGAGGCGCACAAGATCGCGGGGGAAAAGGATCTGGTGGTCCGCCTCGGCATCGACGGGGCGACGAGGCTGCTAATCGTCGCCTATGCCATCATGTACGTCCTCGCGGCAGTGCTGACATTCATCAATCTCACCTTCATCCTGCTATTCCTGACTGTTCCGCTCGCCTACCGCGCGATCAAGCCTCTAAGGAAGAAAGTGGGCGAGTTCTGGATCGTCGAGCCGGTCGTACAAGTGTTCGGTCTTGCCTTGGCCCAGATGCTCCTGGTCATCGTTGCTTTGATACTGCAAACCGTCCTGACATCTGTCTGATCGTTGAGACCGAGCCTTTCGTTATCAGCCGGTACTCGCGAACGGCGTCAAAACCGCACTCCTTGCACGCCGCCGTCTTCTCCGCCGGGCATCCGTGGTAGTGCGACCTGTCTGGAAGAATGAAATCGGAGACCCAGTAAGGACAGAGCTCGGTGTAGTCCTCGATCAGCATCTCCCTCAGCGCCTTGGTCGTGTTCAGAATCGGCAGTCCCTCCTTCTTGAGCCTGAGGGCGAGGTCGACGACCCCCCTCTTCTCTTCAAGGGTGAGGGCGATCTCCCTCGGCGGCGGGGTGATGAAGTTGAGCATGATGCCGCGGATGCGCTTGTTCGCCGCCGCGATCCGGACGGTCTCCTCGACCCTGGCCAGGTTTTGTCTCATGACGACCATGTTGGCGAAGACGTTCGGGTGCTTGATCTTCTCCAGGTTCGCCATAAGCGCATCGAACGCCCCGGCGCAGCGAATCTCGTCGTGCACCTCCCTCGGCCCGTCCAGGCTGACGGAGATGACGTCGCTCTCCTCGTAGATGACGTTCGTCCCGTTGGTCGTGTAGCCGATGACGAAATAACCTATCTCACGGCCGGCCTTGATCAGGTCGCGAAGGTCCTTGTCACCGTCCTTCCACATGGTCGGCTCTCCACCTTCGAAGAACAGGATGCGGCAGCCCTTCCCGAAGTGCTCTTTCATCTCTTCCACCGCCGCCGCGAAGGGAATCTTGTGGGGTGGGGGGAGATTGTCGAGGTTCGCGACGATGGCACAGTGCTTGCAGCGCAGGTTGCAGTCGTAGTTGATGATCATCGTGTTGACCAATGGTCGCTTGTCGCCGAGCTTCGACCTGAGGAGCCAGCCACCGTAGAAGGCCATCTGCCGCACCGACATCAGCCTGCTCATCCCCTATCGCAACATCCCCGGGATATTTAACGCATGGGGGCAGATGACTTATCCATCCCTGCCAATTCATTTCTCGGTGATTCGGTGGTATTGGACTGGAGGAAGGAATTGAAGGAACTTTACCTGCCGTCGAGCAAGGAGGTATCCGTGGTCGACGTGCCGAAGATGAAGTTCCTGATGATCGACGGCGAAGGCGACCCGAACCAGGGCTCGTTGCAGGGGAGCTTCGAGGCGCTATTCCCCATGGCGTATGGCCTGAAGTTCATGATCAAGAAGAAGGACGCGAAGAAGGATTTCAAGGTGTATCCGCCAGAAGGGCTGTGGTGGAACAAGGACGACGGGAGCTTCGATTCCGGGCCGGGGCACAAGTGGAAATGGACGTTGATGGTGGCCCAGCCGGATTTCGTGACCGAGAAGATGGTCGAGGAGGTCCGAGCGCAGGCGATGAAGAAGAAGGACAACCCGCTCCTGGCGAAGGTGCGCCTCGAGGAGTTCAAGGAGGGGAAGGCGGCGCAGATCATGCATATCGGTCCGTACGACAAGGAGGGGCCGAACATCGAGAAGGTCCACAAGGTAATCCTCTCGCTGGGGAAGAAGCCCAACGGCAAGCACCACGAGATCTACATGAGCGATATGAGGAAGACGCCGCCGGAGAAGTGGAAGACGGTCATCAGGCAACCCTTCCGCTGAGACGGACCCCTTCGCCTCTATAAAGATACATATTCTGCTCTCCCCTTGCACGCCCACCGATTGAAGGAGGAGAGAGCATGGCAAGCAAGGCATTCCACATAGTTGTGATGGAGACAATAGCGAGCCTGATGACCGCGGCGTTCGGTCTGGTCGCGGCACTGGCCTGGAACGACGCCATCAAGACGGCGATCCAGAACCTCTTCGGGAACGACGTCGGCCTGGGGCAATTCGCCTACGCGATCATCGTGACGATAATCGCGGTCGTGGCCACGATCATCATAGCGCGCGCCCTGGCCAAGATGAAGGAGGTCGCGGGCGCGGAGGAGAAAGCAGCGGCAAGCGCATCCGCGGGTCAGCAGAAGTAGGTCCCCGATGCTGGCATCGATGCGTCGCGAATGGTATCACCGCAAGGGAGATATCGTCTGACCAACATTGTCCTGGACGGGGAGAAACGATGAGCAAAGTCAGGGTCGGAATCAACGGGTACGGCACGATCGGGAAGCGCGCCGCTTCCGCAATCCAGAGGATGGACGACATGGAGGTAGTGGGGGTGACCAAGACCAAGCCTTCATACGAAGCGAGGCTCGCCATCAAGGAAGGGTTCCCGCTCTATGCCGCGTCCGCCGAGAACGTCGCCGAGTTCGAAAAGGAGGAGATCAAGGTCTCTGGGACCCTGGCCGACCTGCTGCCGAAGTGCGACTTGATCGTCGACGCCACCCCGAGCGGGGTCGGAGAGGACTACAAGCCCCTCTATGAGAAGGTCGGCGTGAAGGCGATATTCCAGGGAGGCGAGGACCATGGCGTCGCGGGCATCTCGTTCAACGCCCTGGCGAACTACCACGAGGCCTGGGGCGCGAACTTTGTGCGCGTCGTCTCCTGCAACACCACCGGACTGGTGAGGACCCTATTCCCGATCGACCGCGTGTTCGGCATCGACAGGGTGTTCGCCGCACTGATCAGAAGGGGCGCTGACCCGGCCGATAAGAAGGGCTTCACGCTGAACGCGATCGAGCCGGCGCTCAAACTCCCGACCCATCACGGACCGGATGTCCAGACGATCATGCCCTGGCTGCCGATAAGGACCATGGCCGTCGTCACCCCGACCACCATGATGCACGTTCACTGCATCACCTGCGACCTGAAGAAGAAGGCGACGGACGGCGAGATCCTCGCCGTCTGGGACAGCACACCTCGCATCCGCTTCGTCAGCGGCAAGCATGGGATCAAGTCCTCTGCGCAGATCATGGAGCTCGCGAGGGACCTAGGCAGGCCGAGGGGCGACTTCATGGAAATCGTCATCTGGCAGGACGGGGTGAAGATGGAGGGCAATACCCTCTACTACTACCAGGCCGTGCACCAGGAGAGCGACATCGTGCCGGAGATTGTCGACTGCGTCAGGGCGATGATGAAGCTCGAGAACGACCCGATGAAGTCGATTCAGAAGACGGACAAGGGACTCGGGATAACGAAGTAAGCTCGGCCCGGAACGGTCCTCGTTCGGTCGTTCTCTCTCCAGCATCTCCGGCATCGCATGTGGTCGAGGGAGCATGCTCGGGCGTGCTTAGGAGTCGCACGGAAAACCCGAAAGGTAATCTATCCAGACGCGAATCCCGATGCGTCGACGGCGAAGCCGCGACGCTCTATCGGGGAGGCGAGCGATTGGCTGACTTCAACACACTCGATGACTTCGATTTCGAGAACAAGAGCGTTCTCTTTCGACCGGACATCAACTGTCCCCTGGATCGTGAGACACTTGCCATCGAGGATGATAATCGCATTCGCCAGATCCTGCCTACCCTCAACGAGATGTTGTCGAAAGGGGCGAGAGTGGCGATCATCGCGCACCAGAGCCGGCCGGGGGAGTGGGACTACGTTCCGCTCAAGGAGCACGCAAAGATCCTCGGCTCGTTGCTCGGCAAGCATGTCCGGTACGTTGACGACGTCTGCGGGTCCATTGCCGTCGAGGCAATCCGTTCACTCTCGACCGGCGAGGTGATCGTGCTGAAGAACGTACGGGAGCTGCCGTACGAGCTCGACAAGAAGACGATGGAGGAGCATGCGAAGTCGGAGCTCGTGACGACCCTGTCGCCGCTATTCGATTACTACGTCAGCGATGCCTTCGCCGCGTCGCACCGATCCCAGTGCTCCCTGGTAGGTTTTCAGGCGGTCCTGCCTTCGGCGGCCGGGAGACTAATGGAACGCGAGCTCGCTGCGCTCAAGATGGTCTTCGACAGCCCGAGGCGCCCTTCGGTCTTCATATTCGGCGGTGCGAAGTTCGCCGACTCGGTGAAGGTGGTGGACCGGGTGCTGAGCAAGAAGATAGCGGACTTCGTGATCCTCGTAGGCGTCACGGGGAACGCGTTCCTGATGGCCCGCGGAGTGAAACTCGGGAAGGCGAGCGAGGAGTTCGTTCAGAAGGAGCTCAAGCCCGAGGACATGGAGGCGGCAAAGAAGCTGCTGGGGGAGAAGGGCGAAAGGATACTGCTGCCCTACGACGTCGCGGTGGAGGCCGACTGCCGGCGGAGGGAGCTCCTCGTCGGAGACCTGCCGGTCGAGCAGGCGATTCTCGACATCGGGCACGGCTCGATCGACAAGTTCTCGAAGGTCATCGCGCACTGCGGCACCTTCTTCATGAGCGGTCCGGCCGGGGTCTTCGAGAAGGAGCCCTTCGCGGTCGGGACGAGGGCGTTGCTGGAGGCGGGGGCGACATCTGGCTGCTACTCAGTCATCGGGGGAGGGCACACCGCGGCCTGCGCCGAGAGGTTCGGCGTGGCCAAGAAGTTCTCGTACATCAGCACCGGCGGCGGCGCGATGGAGACCTACATCCTGGGGAAGCAGCTCCCGGTGGTGGAAGCTCTGAAGGCGGCCTATAACCGGAAGTGCCCGGGAGACGCCTAGCGAAGCACCTTCGCCATCCTTTCCAGCGCTTCCTCAATCCGGTTCTTCGGCGCGGTCAGGGCGAGGCGGACATAGCCCTCGCCGTGCGGTCCGAAGCCGACGCCTGGCGTGACGACCACTCCGGCCTCGTTCAGCATCCGGTCGGCGAACTTCATCGACGAGCCACCGACCTTGAACCAGAGGTAGAACGTGCCCTTCGGTGCTTCCACCGTGAAGCCGAGACCTCTCAGTCCTTTGACGAGCACGTCCCTGCGCTCCTGGTACACCCGGAGCGTGTCCTTCACCATCTGCGGTTTGTCCCTGCCAGTATACTGATTGAGCGCGAATGCGGCTGCCTTCTGCACGAACTTCGGGACGCCGGAATCGATCTGCGCCTTGACCTTCTTCAGTCCGGTGATCAGGGTCGCGTCCCCGACCGCCCAGCCGACGCGCCAGCCGGTCATGTTGAACGTCTTGCTGAGCGATCCGAACTCGACGACGCCCTCTTTGTGGACCTCTAGGATGCTCGGGGCGACGTAGTCATCGAAGGTGATCTCGGAGTAGGCGTTGTCGTACGCCATTATCGTCTCGGTCTCGACGCACCAGAGGTAGAGGCCGCTCAGATAGTCCTTCTTCGCCACCGCCCCTGTCGGGTTGTTGGGATAATTGACGTAGAGCATCTTCGCCGTGCGGTCCAGCACCCCGGGCGAATCCTCGTATTGGAAATTGTTCTCCGGCTGCAGCGGGACCCTGAGCGGTACGGCGTCGCAGAGCGTCGCCGCCCCCTGGGCGTAGACGGGGTACCCGGGGTCGGGGCAGAGCACTTTCTCGCCGGGGTTGACGAAGGCACGGGCGATGTTCGCCAGTCCTTCCTTGCTTCCCTCCAGGATGCAGATCTCTCCTTGGGGGGCGAGGTCGACGCCGAATCGATTCTTGTAGAAGTCCGCCACTGCCTGCCTCGTCTCGAGCTCTCCGACCGAGGTGGAGTAGTTGTGGTTCTCCGGGTTCTGGACCTGTCGTTTCAGCTCGTCGATTATCGGCTGCGGCGTCGGCAGATCGGGGTCACCGATCCCGAAGTCGATGAGGTCGACCCCTTGGGCCCTCTTCACGCGGCACTTATCGTTGATCTCCGCGAACAGGTAGGGCGGTATTTTGCTCAGTCGGTTAGCGTAAGCGAACGGCATCTAGCTCTCCTCCAGTTGTCCTCTGAACACGCGGACCGCCGGCCCGCGCATGGTGACGGTTGATAGCCCTGCGCTTACATTAATCCACAGGCTGCCCCCAGGGAGCAAGACCTCGATGTCCTCGCCCTCCTTTGCAAGGCCGTTGACGACGGCGGCGACGGCGGTGGCGCAGGCCCCGGTCCCGCAGGCCATGGTCCATCCCGCGCCGCGCTCGAAGACCTTCACCTGGAACTTCCCTCCGCGCATCTGGGCGAACTCGACGTTCGTGCCCTTCGGGAATAGCTTCAACCCCCCGATCTCTGGCCCTAGTCGATCCATCTCCTCTTCCGTGAAGCGCGAGAACGTCACGAAATGGGGGTTGCCCATCGAGACCGCCGTGCCATTCACCTTCGTTCCGCCGGCGTCGATGTCCTTGGCGACGAAGCGGTCCTTGCAGCTCATCGGGATGTTCCCACAGTCCAGGCTCGGCGCGCCCATGTCCACCGAGACCTGTTGGACCTGCCCCTTCTTGATGGCGCATGCGACGTTCTTCGGGCCGGCAAGCGTCCCGATGGTCATCTTCCTCTTCCTTACCAGATTGAAGTCGTAGAGATGCTTGGCGACGCACCTGATCCCATTCCCGCACATCTCCGCTTCCGAGCCGTCGGAATTGATGATGCGCATGGTCCCGTCGTTCTCCTTGTCGCCGCCGACGTAGAGCAGGCCGTCCGCTCCGACGCCGAGGTGACGATCGCAGACCAGCCTCACGAAATCGGGGTCTTTGCTGACCTTGCCGTACGGGTCCTCCACGAGCACGAAATCGTTGCCCAGCCCATGGTACTTCCAGAATCTCAAATCATCAGCCTCGCCGGGATGCGCTCGTGCCTGAGCAGGTCGTTGAGGCTCTCCGCTTCGCGGATCAGGTAGGCGTCGCCTTCGTGGGTCAGGACCTCGCGGCACCTCGTGCGCATGTTGTAGTTCGATGACATCGTGAAGCCATAGGCGCCGGTGTCGTAGACGGCTAGGAGATCCCCCTCCTCCACTCGCGGGAGCATACGGTCGCGGCCGATGAAGTCGCCCGACTCGCAGAGAGGTCCGACGACGTCGTATATCTGCTCGCCCTGCGCCTCGAACTTGTTCGCCACCGCGATGTGGTGATACGAGCCGTAGAAGGCCGGACGGACGAGCGTGTTGAAGCCTGCGTCGATCCCGACGAACTTCTTCTCCGGCGTCTCTTTGACGTCGTTCACCCTTGCCAGGAGCACGGTCGTATCGGCGATGATGTAGCGCCCGGGCTCGATCGCGATCGTGTCCGCGGAGCACCTTCCCTTGATCCTCGCGCTGACCTCCTTCGCATAGAGGTCGACATCCATCGCCTTCTCCTCCGGACGGTAGGGTATCCCGACCCCGCCGCCGATGTCGATCACCTTCAGCTTCAGACCGAGCTTGTCCTCGAGATCGTTCGCAATCTGGACGAGGACGTCGGTCACCTCCGCGAATGGCGCCACCTCCTGCACTCCCGCGCCGATGTGCGCGTGGATCCCGAACGGCATGAAGCCATGTTCGAGTGCCTCATCGTAGGCCTCGACTATCTGCTCCCTCGGTATCCCGAACTTCGTCGTCTTGGCACCGGTCACGACGTGAGCGTGATGACCCGCGCCAACACCTGGGTTGACGCGGAACGACACCTGGACGTCCGTCGTCATCTCGGCGAGACGCCTCATCTCGGAGAACGAATCGAGGTTGATCTTGACGCCCCTCGAGGCGACCTGGTACAACTCCTCGGTGGAGACGCTGACTCCGGTGTAGAGTATCCGCTCCGGCGGGAACCCGGCGCGCAGGCACGCATCCACCTCGTTGACCGAAACGGCATCGATATGGCTGCCCTCCTGGCAGAGTATCCTAAGGATGGCCAGGGCCCAGTTCGCCTTGCAGGCGAAGTGCACCCGGACCGGCATGTAGGGCTTGAAAGCGTCGCGGATGCGGCGATAGTTCTCCCTGACCGCGTCCTCGTCCGTCACGTACAGCGGCGTCCCGTAGCGCTCTGCCAGCTCAAGGGCGCTCGCCCCGCCTATCATCATCGTCCCGCTCACGTTCTCGAACTTGCGCATTTCAACCACCAATGAACTTCTCGTGCAATTTCCTGACCACGTCCACGGCCCTATCGCCGGGGACGACGAAGTTGAGGGCGACGTCGGAAGCTCCCTCGGATATCATCTCGATGTTCGCGTCCGCCTCTTCGGCCGCCTGGAACACCCTGGCGGCGACGCCCTTGATGTTGATCATGTCGTCGCCGACGGCGCACACCAGGGCGACGTTCGGCCTGACCACGACCTTCTCGACCTCACCGTTCTTCAGCCTCTCTATCCTCTCGCACACCCCTTCGACGTCCGAGTTCGGGACGGCCAGGGCGAGGGTCGAGAGCGAGGTGGAGATGGCGTAGGCGGTCGTGCCCTCCCGGTTGATCGAATCTAGCAGCTCAGTGACCAGTCCGGGGCTGTAGGCTATCTCTGCGGAATACAGCTTGATGATGCTCAGGTCCGACTTCACCGCCACGCTCTTTAGCATCTTGCCGCTACGCGAAGGAAGCACGTGTATCTTCGTGCCCTGATGCTCCGGGTTGAAGGTGTTCTTGACGAGCACCTCAGTGCCCTTCCTCCTCGCCGGCTCGATCGTCCGGGGATGCAGAACCTTCGCTCCGAAGTAGGCGAGCTCCGCCGCCTCGCTGTAATCCATCTCTTCAATCGTCCTCGCTCCCGGAACGATCCTCGGGTCGGCGGTCATAAAGCCGTCGACATCCGTCCAGATCTCGAGTGAATCGGCATCGAGGGCGTACGCGACGACGGCGCTGCTGTAGTCGCTCCCTCCCCTGCCGAACGTGATAGGCATCCCGTTGTGAGCGATGCCGTAGTAGCCTGTGATGACCGGTATCTTGCCTTCGGCGATGAGCGGCTCGACGTTCGCCTTGAAGTTCGCCGAGGTCGCCTCGAGGTCTGCCGCACCATTGCCGAACCTACCGACGGCTGCGATGCCAGCCTCCTCCGAGGTGAGCGCGACCGCATCGAGCCCCTTCGAGCTAAGGAGCGATGCGACCGAAAGCGAGGAGAGCCTCTCGCCCCAGCTTGCGATCGCGTCGCGGATCGCGGGACGGCTTTCCGGCTCCCCGTATCGGTCCATCGCCTGGCGTAGCGCCTCCAACCTTACCCTCAGCCTGGTATCTAAGCTCTTCAGCTCCTCTTCTCTCATGAGTGGTCTGAGGGCGTCGAGGTGCCGCCTGCGGAGGGACTCGAGCAACGCCTCGTTCCCCTCCGGCCGGTTGGTCCAGGCGAGGAGCGAATTGGTGACCCCGGACATCGCTGAGACGACCAGGGCCTTCGGCGTTTTGTCCCGCATGATGATATTCGCGAGGTTCTCCAGCGCCTTCGCGGAGCCGACGCTGGTGCCCCCGAACTTCAACACTGTGATCAAAGACCGAGCACCTCTGCCATCGAATGCACCCTGCCGTCGCGCCTGGCCGATACCCAGCGGATGGCGGTCAGGGCGCCTTCGGCGAACGTTTCCCTCGACGAGGCGCGGTGTGTGAGCTCGATTCGTTCCTTGTTGCCGGCAAAGATGATCGTGTGCTCACCGACGACGTCTCCCGCCCTGATGGCATGGATGCCGATCTCCCGGCCACGAGGACCGACGTTGCCCTGCCGACCATATACGTAGCGGTCTATGCCGGTCACTTCCGAGACGATCTGGGCGGCCTTGAAAGCGGTCCCTGACGGAGCGTCCTTCTTCTTGTCATGGTGCGTCTCGATGATTTCCACGTCGTAGTCCTCGAGCACCGCCGCGAGTACCCCGCACATCTTCCAGAAGACGTTCACGCCGACCGAGAAGTTGGGTGACTGGACCGCGGACACGTTGCTCTCCGCCACCGAAGCCTCGAACCTCTTGAGGAACTCTTCCGAGAGGCCGGTCGTCGCCACCACGCTGTTGACGCCGAGCGGCGGCACCTTGAGCAGGTTCGTCTCGGCCGCCGAGGCCGATGTCGCGTCGACGTAGACATCCGCTTGTTGAAGGGCCGCCTCGAGTTCGCTCGCCGGATACGCCCTTACGCCTGGCATGAGCTCCTTTCCCGCATGCCCGCCTCCTTCCGAGACGACACCCGCGAGCAACCTCATGTCATCCTGCTTCGCCACCAGGTCGCAGATCATGCCGCCAAGCCTGCCGGTGGCCCCGCCCACGACTATCTTGATCATGGTCCGATCGCCTCCGCCATCACTTCGCCAGCAGGCCGAGGTCGACCAGCGTCTTGCGCAGTATCGCTTGGTTCGCAGGCTCCATCTCGCACAGAGGCAGTCTGAACGTCCCGGATGGCATGCCCATCATCCCGACCGCCGTCTTGACCGGTATCGGGTTCGTCTCGAGGAACAGGTTGGTGAAGAGGGGCAGGAGCTGGTAGTGGATCCTGCGCGCCTCGTCCCACTTCCCCTTGAGGGCCGCGTGGCACATCTGGCATACTTCTTTGGGCACGAGGTTCGACGCGACCGAGATCACCCCGTTCGCCCCGAGTGCCATCATCGGGAACGTCAGATTGTCGTCTCCAGAGAGGACCGAGAAGCCCTTCGGGACAGAGCCGATGAGGCTCATGATTTGGGGCAGGTTCCCCGACGCCTCCTTCACCGCCACGATGTTCGGCGTCTCGGACAGCTTGAGTATCGTCGCCGGCAGGATGTTCGAGCTCGTCCTCCCCGGGACGTTATAGACGATGAGCGGCAGGTCGACCGTCTTCGCTATCGCCTCGTAGTGCTTCACGATCCCCTTCTGGGTCGGCTTGTTGTAGTACGGCGATATCAGGAGCAGACCGTCCGCCCCTAGGTCCATCGCCCCCCTGCTCAGGTGGATTGCCTCGTGCGTCGCATTGCTCCCCGTCCCTGCGATGACCTTCGCCTTCTTCGTCTGGTCGATCACGATGCGGATGACATCGAGGTGCTCCTCGTGCGTCAGCGTCGCGGATTCCCCGGTTGTGCCGCAAGGGACGATGAAGTCGACCCCGTTGCGCTCCTGGAAATCAACAAGCTTCCTCAGACCCGCCTCGTCGATCTCCCCCTTCTTGTCGAAGGGCGTGATGAGCGCCGTGCCGCAGCCCTCGATCATCTCAGTCGCCCCCGTAGTGCTCCTTGAGGATCAGTCTGGTTCTCGTGGAGACGACGTTGTCGAAGCGCCGTACGCGCTCAATGATCTCGTTCAACTGCGGCGAAGAGGTGACATCGATGATGGCGACGATATCCTCTTCTCCAGTGACCTCGAACACCTCGGAGACTCCGTCGAATTTCGCAATGTTCGCTGCGACTTCCGAGGTATTGACGTTCACGTCAATCTTGACCTCGATTATCGCCTTGACATTCTTGCTGCTGGTCTTGATGGTGAAGCTCTGGATGACCCCGTCCTCGAGCAGTTTGCGAACCCTGCTTCGAATCGTTCCCTCCGAGACCTTCAGTTCATCCGCAATCTCAACGAATGGCTTCCTCGAATCCTTCTTCAATATCTCGATGATTCTCTCGTCTAGGTTGTCGATCATCGTGTTCCCTTCTTGTGACGTTCATCATTGCGACTTTTCGTACCATTTTTAAGGTAAACGGAGGAATCGTATATATTGCTTCCGAAAAGTGAGGAAAGGCGTTTAGTCGCCTTCTAGACTGGTCAGCTGATCTGTTTCACGAACTCCAGCCATCGGCGCTCGTCCTTCACCTTTGACATCAAGGCGATGGCCCTCACCTGCGCCTCTTGGCCTTTGGCCTTTCTTATCTCTTCCACCGCGCGCAATAGCCCGCAAATTTCATCCAAGAGAACGTGGGCCTGTCCCTTGCTGAACTTCTTGACCCTCAGGTCGTCCTCCAGTGCCCTCGCCTTCTTGTCAAGGGCATCAGCGAGCGAGAGCGCCCCCTCCACTTCCTCGGGCGTGGGGTTTGGCTTGGTGACGTAGGCATAGATCACGTCCCTGAGCTTCACCTTCTGTCCCTCCAGCAGCTCCTCTTCCGGTATGAACTTCCCCAACCAATAGAGCAGGGAATGGATACGACTGAGGATTCTGGCCCGGTCATCCTCGGTCAATGGCATCTGATCCTCGTCGAAGACGTCATTGATCATGGTTCATCGCTTCTCCAGACTTGTCATTTCCAGTATCAGCAATGTGGCAGAGGCGGAGCGCGGCCATAATCAACCTTTCCATCTCGAGCAAGGACAAGGGAAATGGAACCCACCGTTGCCTAGGGCCCGGCCAGTCTATTGTCGATGCTCTCCACCAACAACAGCATCGTCAGGTTCATCTTCGCCTCGATCCCCTTCTCTCTGGCGCTCTTGACGATCTCGCCAGTTATCTCCTCAATCTCTGTCCGCTTTCCTCGTTCGACGTCCTGCAGCATGCTCGACTTGTTTGCGGCGGTCTTTCGGAGTATGCCCTCGGTACGATCTAGTGCCTCCTCCGGCTGGATATCGATTCCGCAGCCCCTCGCCACAGCGGCGGCCTCAAGGCACAGGTCCCGCCAGAGCAGGGCCAGATGCTCGTTCTTGAGCAGCTCCGCGTTCCTGCATCGAGCGACCGCCGTCAGCGGGTTGGCAGAGGCGTTCACGACCGCCTTCATCCAGACGTCTCTGACGATGTCCTTGGAGACGAACGAGTCGAGGCCTACCGAGCTGAACGTCTCCGCGATCTCCTTCGCCGCCTCCTCGCCCCCCTTCAGCGATCCGAAATACGTGTCCCCCTCGCCCGCATAGACCACCTTGCCAGGGGAGGCATACATCGCGCCGAGCGACGTCACGCCGATGAGAGTCCCCTCCGGCCTTTTGGCCACCGTCCTTAGCAGGCTCAGACCGTTCTGCATTACGACGAGCTGCGTTCCCTTGTCCAACAGTGGCCTGACCGAGGCCAGCGCCGTCTCGAGATCCCTCGCCTTGACGGTGACGATGACGGCATCCGCTTCCATCGAGCCGTCGAGCTCCGTCGCGACGTTCGGCAGGAAGACTCCCTCCACGACGCCGCCGATCGACAGTCCGCTCTCTTCGGTCGCCCGCATGTGCGCCTCTCTTCCGATCAGCGTCACCTGGTGCCTGCGCGTGAGCAGACCTCCGACGACGCTGCCGAGCGCTCCGGCGCCGAATACCACAATCCTCATC
Source organism: Methanomassiliicoccales archaeon (assembly GCA_028679935.1). Next base: position 18,194 of record JAJRAL010000151.1, read on the forward strand.
GCCCTCCCTCCTTATTCACGGCCTTCCTCTTCTCCTCGTTCGCTAGGATGTGCGCCAGTCTCAAAGGCTCCGGCACGCTATGGTGCATCATCCGCTGGCATATGCCGGTAGCGGTCTCGAGAGAGACGCGGTGGCCGACAGAGACGTACGTCGTCCTCTTGTTCTTCCTGCCGATGGCATAGCCCTTCAGCAGCCCGTCGATTTCCACGCGGTCCCTGTCCCCTGGTGAGGAAATCACCCTGCCTTCTAGCAGTGACTTCGCCGCCCCGATCGTCGGTATCCCCAGCCTCACTCCGATCTGGCAAGCGACCCCGAACCCGCGGGGATGGAGCACTCCGTGGCCATCGATGAGATAGACGATGTTCCCCTTTTCCTTCACGAGGGCCCGGAATATCGGCGTCTCCCGGAACCCGAGGTAGCTTGGGATGTAAGGGAAGTGGGACCGGCATACCGAGGTCTTGCTCTCGAGCACCTCCTCTGTCGCCGCGTCGAGGATCACAATGGCGGCGTAGCCGACGTCACCGTCGTAGGCCACGTCCAGGCCAGCCACTCTCTTGAGTCTTCCGAAGTCGTCGGAATCGATCACCTCGTCCCTCCACCTCGACTGCTCGTCCGACAGGATCCTGAGGATGGGCTCGACATCGAAGTCGCGGAAAAGGCGGGAATCGAGGTCGGCGACGATCCCATCGACGATCATGACGCCCTCGTCCTCCAGCAGCTCTGCCTTTCGGTCCGTACCCTTTCCGGATCCGCCGTACCATCCGACCCTTCCGTCGGAGTACACAACCCGATGACACGGCACCTTCACCGGCGAGGTGTAGCTTCCGAGCGTCGCCCCGATGACCCTCGCCGCCCTCACGTCGCCCAACGCCCTCGCGACCTCGCCATACGTCGAAACGTAGCCCTCTGGAATCTGCCTGACCGTATCGAGTATCCGTTCGATCAGGTCGACGTCCTCACCACAGCTCTCTAATCCCGATCCCGTTCTTCTCCCTCCCTACCTCGAAGAACGTAACCCCACCCCTCGCGGGAAGGGAGACGTTGCTCACCGTCACTTCGCTGCTCGTCGCCGAGTAGTCCTCCAAGGACCTCTGTCTCCTGGTTAGCTTCGCCGATGTCCTGCCCCGATGGGCATGGGCATGCAGCACGAGGTCCGGTCGCTTCTCGATGATCACCTTCTCCAGCGCTAGCGACCCCATCTCTTGGTACGCACCTTCGCGCTCGCCTACAAGTGTCGCGTAGGTCGGAGCGTAGTGGGTGAGGAGCGCGAGCACGTCAGCGTCGTCCTTCACCAGAAGCCCCGATATCTCGCCGATCCTCTCTCGGTAGCGTTCCCAGGCCCCGGGCAGGTGCGTGCGTTGCCACCATGTGGGTCGGTCGAGGGAGCCCGTCGATCCGACCACCCTCACCTTGACATCGTCGACCTCGAGGTCCTTCTTCTCCTCCTCGAGGAACGTAATCGGAAACCTCTTCCGATACTCGTCGTGCAGCTCGTCATACTCCTCGTTGCCGAACACTGCGACCAGCTCGGCGTCGGAGAGCTCGCGCAGCTTCGAAACGACCAGGCCGTACGATTCGATGTCGTTCTTGTCGGTCACATCACCGGCCAGTAGGAGCAGGTCGCACGATCTGAGCCGCTCGGTATCCTTCTCGACGAGAGGAAGGTTCTCTTTTCCGTGCACATCGCCGAGCGCGCCGATGAGCAGACCAGTCCCTCCGGCGTTCGATCTCCCGATCTCAGCGATTCCCGTACTTATTCCAGCTGACGACTTCCTTCATCTCCTTTCGCGGCCTCGCCTCGGGCTCCTCGTCGGGATAGCCCAGGGTCATGCAGACCGTCACCTGCCTACCGCTCGGGATGCCCAGGTAGGCTCCCATCTTCTCCGGGTCGAAGGCGCCGACCCAGCACGTCCCCAGCCCCCGGTCCACCGCCGCGAGCGCTATGTGCTCCAAGGCAATCGCGACGTCGACCTTCACCCACTTCTGTCCTGCCTCGTCGATGGCGGCGATGAAGGCGGAACAATCGGAGACGAACTTCTGCTCCTTGCAGATTGGCACCAATCCCTTCTTCATCTGAGGATCCGTGATCACCACCAACTGCCAGGGTTGTTTGTTCGCCCCGGAAGGCGCCAGCCTCGCGGTCTCGAGTATCTCTTCGAGCAGGTCGCGTGGTATCTCCTTGCCCTTGTACTTCCTGATGCTCCGCCGCTTGCGCACGGCCGTGAAGACGTCCAGATTGATTCCCCCCGAATGCAGTAGCGTCTGCGTCCATTCGTATTGCCGCTGCCCGTAGAAAGCCCTTTGCGCAGGGGCAAAGCGTTTAGTCCGGGGAGGGATAAGGTAGCCGAGATGGAACCCCTCCGGCGCTACTGGTCGATCCTCAAGGGAATCGAATCCCCGGCGTACTTCACCGCTAAGGCGAGGCGCATCGACTTCTCCGCGAAGATGAGAGACAAGGAGCTCTGGAAGGTCCACGACCGCGCCATCGTCTCGTCGATCGAGGGCGAGGGAAAGGGCGATCTGCTCTCACTGAAGATGCTGCTGGCCGAACGCATGCTGAGCGACTGCGAACTCTGCGAGAACAGGTGCGGAGTGGACAGGTCGAAGGGAGAGAAGGGAGAGTGCGGCGTCGGTCCGGCGAAGATCGCCAGTATGTTCCTGCATCACGGCGAGGAGGCACCCCTGGTCCCATCGTTCACCGTCTTCTTCTCCGGCTGCAACTTCGAGTGCGCCTTCTGCCAGAACTTCGACATCTCCACCGATCCCGACGCGGGGAGGGAGGTGCCACCGGAGAGCCTTGCCAGGCGGATCGAGAACCTCACCGACATTGGCAGGGCGGGATTTCACGTCAGCCTGGTGCGCGAGTGGGACGAGAAGGCGCGGAACGTGAACTGGGTCGGCGGCGAGCCCACGCCCAACATAGAGTTCGTGCTGAGGGTTCTGAAAGAGTGCCGAGCGAACATACCTCAGGTCTGGAACTCGAACATGTACATGTCCGAGAGATGCATGGCACTGCTCGACGGTGTCGTCGACGTCTACCTATCCGACTTCAAGTATGGAAACGACGAGTGCGCGAAGCGGCTTTCGGACGTTGATGACTACTTCAAGATCGTCTCACGCAACCACCTGCTCGCGGCGAAGAACGCGGATATGATCGTTCGTCACCTCATGCTCCCCGGGCACTTTGAGTGCTGCACCAAGACAGTACTGGAGTGGCTCGCCGAGAACTTGCCAGGAGCGCTCGTCAACGTGATGGACCAGTACCGCCCGATGCACCGCGCCGAGAGCTTCCCCGAGCTTAGGGGCCCTGTCCCGAGGAAGGACTACGAGGCGGCGGTCGCCCTGGCGAGGAAGCTCAAGCTCAGCTTGGTCTAGGCCTTGGCGCTCGTCTTCTTTTCGTCCTCGACCAAGTGCACGACGCGCTGCGGGAATGGTATCTCGATCCCTTCCTCGGCGAACCGGCGGTTGATCTCAGCGCGGAAGTCGGACGGTACCTTGTAACGGTTCCTTGCGTCGTCGATGGTCATGAACGTCTTGAACGTCAGCGCCGACTCGCCGAAGTCGGCGAAGCGGACCACTGGCTGGTGATCATGATCTTTGAGAACGTTCTCGTGGGCGAGGGCGGTCTGCTTCAAGACCGTCACCACCTTGGCGACGTCGGTCCCATAGGCGACGTCGACCTTGACCATGACAACGAGCTGTTTGTCCGGCTCGACCATGTTGACGATCTTCTTGTTGGCGATGTCGTTGTTCGGGATGATCACCATCTCGTTCGTGTCGGGGTTGTAGAGCTCAGTGGCCCTCATCCCGATGTGCTTGACCTCACAGACGTCCCCATTCTCGATTTGCAGCAGGTCGCCGACCTTGAACGGTCGATCCGCCAGCAGCTGTATGCCGGCGAAGAAATTCGCCAGGGTGGATTGGGCCGCGAGGCCGATCACGATGCCTAGGAAGCCTGCGCCCGCGAGGAGTCCGGTCAGGTCGTAACCTAGCATTCCCAAGATGACCATCAATCCGGCAAGCGGGATGACAATCAGGCCGATCTTCTCCATCAGCGGCACGACCACGTCATCGATTTCCGTCTCTGTCTTCTTCGAGTATTGCTTCGCGTAATGGAGCACGATGCCGTCGTAGATTCTGTAGGCAATCCAGACGGCGATGATGACGATGGCGATGCTGTATGCCTGCTCTATCTGGGCCACCAGGTCCCTGTCTAGGTCGAGAATCTCGAGGGAGGTGACGGTCCCGTAGGTGATGATCAGGAAGAAGATCGGTCCGCGCAGGATCTTCAGGAGGATGTCGTCTAGGCTGGTGGTCGTCTTCGCGGCCACGGCCCTGATGATCGGATCGACCACGAAGGCGATGGCCAGAGCGATGAGCGCCCAGCCGAGGACCGAGACGACGAATGCGCCGAGGTTCGAGTCGAACGGGGGCGGCAGGAAATTATCCCAGATTCCGAAGATCTTGTTCTGACCCGCCGAGGTGCTGATCGCCGCGTTGACCCTGATCGTTGCGTCCTTGGTCACGACCGTCACCTGCGATGGGTCGGTCATATTGGTGATGCTGAGCGTCACGTGCGCGGTGACGGTTGTCGTTGGAAGGGTCTTCTCGGTGAGGACATCGAGGTCGACGGTGTTCGACTCGGTCGGATTCAGCGTGAAGTAGCTGTTCTCCAGCTCGCCCGAGACATCCTTGGTCTGGGAGAGGGTGAAGTTAATCTTCACCAGGTACGGGCTCGTTCCGTTGTCGAATACGACCCAATGGAAGTCAGCGGAGTTGCCGGCGGTCACGGTCTTGCTGTAGCTGTCGACGTCGAAGACGTTGACGGGCGAGGACGCGGTCGCCGCCGAGGACGAGACCGCGAGGAGCGAGAGCACCGCTAGGGCGGCGAACGATATCGCGATCAGTCTCCGGCGGATGCTGGGGCTAGAGTGCATCTTGGGCTCCGCTGAAGGGAGACCTCCCCTAAAAAGCTTCGCCCTTTCGCCCTCGCCAGTGGACAGAATCATTCATATGCGGACATCCCGATGCGAACCTGATGGAGCTCCTGGACATCACGCGGCTGGTGGTGGCGCTGGCGGTGTGCGGGCTGGCTTCCTACAGCGACTGGAAGAGGAGGGAAGCGTCTGATCTCCACTGGATTGTGCTCGGCGCAGCCGGTCTTCTCATCCTCGGGTTCGAGATCGCCGCGTCCAACGCTGACCCGATCTACTACCTCTTCCTCTTCCCGATCGGCTTCATCTTCATCGACTTCTTCTGGGACAGGAAGGAGATGTTCGAGGACGGCGTCCATCCGCTTCCGATTATCCTCTATGCCCTGAGCATCCTGACGATCGGGGCATTGATCTTCCTCCGCGGCAACGAGATCCTCACCTGGCAGCTGACCGCCGTCATCGTGATGTTCGCGTTCTTCGCCCTGCTCTACTGGCTGAACGTGATCAAGGGCGGGGCGGATGCGAAGGCGCTCATCGCCCTGTCCGTCGTGTTCCCGTTCTACCCGATCATCGGGAACCTGCCGCTCATCCACATCCCGACGGAGCTTGCCACGGTGGTCTTCCCGTTCTCGCTGCTCATCCTGTTCAACGCGGCGCTCCTCTCGATCTCCATCCCGGTCGGGCTCCTGCTCTATAATCTCATCCATCGAGACGTCAGATTCCCGGCCATGGTCGTGGGATACAAGACGACCGTCGACGACGCGATGAAGAAGTTCGTCTGGCCGATGGAGAGGGCGGGCGACGACAAGAAGCTCCGCTACTTCCCCAAAGAAAGGGACGACGAGAAGAAGGTTCTGGAGGAGTTGAAACAGGCGGGGGTGGAGCGTATCTGGGTCACGCCCAAAATACCGTTCCTGATACCGATCACGGTGGCGATACTGTTCTCCGCGGTCGTCGGGAACATCATCATGCTCTTCCTGCGCTGAACGAGGTCAGAGCACGAAGTAGAGGTGCTCGCCGCACTTCGGGCAGTCCGGGCCGGTGAGGTTCACCCGGTGGATGTGATAACCCGTCCTCCTGACGATCAGGGTGCCGCACTTAGGGCAGCGGGTGTTCTCCCCGTCCCCTGAGGCGTAGTTGCCACCATAGACGAACTTCAGCCCTTCCTCCTTGCCGATTTTCTGCGCCAGCTCCATCGTCGAGATCGGGGTCGGAGGAACGTCGGTCATCATGTAGTCCGGATGGAAGCGGGTGAAGTGCACCGGGACGTACTCGGATATAGACTTCGAAACCCATCGGGAGAAAGCCCTCATCTCGTCCTCGTCGTCGTTCTTCCCGGGGATGACGAGGTAGGTGAGCTCGATATGGATGCCAAGGTCGTGCGCGAGCTTCGTCGCCTTCAGCACCGGGTCGAGGCGCGCCCGGCAGACGTCCTTGTAGAACGCCTCCTTGAACCCCTTGACGTCGATGTTCATCGCGTCGAGGTAGGGGGCGATGTCCCTCAGCGGCTCCTCCTCGATGAAGCCGTTCGTCACATAAACGGTGTACTGATCCTTTTCTTTGGCGATCTTGCAGGCGTCGTAGGTGAACTCGTGCCAGATCGTCGGTTCATTGTAGGTGAAGGCGATGGCGCGGCATCCGCTCGATGTCGCAAGGCGCGAGACGTCCTCCGGTGCCATGGACTCGAGGAACGATTCCTGCGTCTTCGCCTGCGAGATCGTGAAGTTCTGGCAGTGGAGGCAGTGGAGGTTGCAGCCGACGCTCCCGAGGGACAGTATCCCTTCCCCGGGAAGGAAGTGGAAGAGCGGTTTCTTCTCGATCGGATCGACGTTGATTGAGGAAGCGCGGCCATAGATCAGCGAGTAGAGCCGGCCGCCGATGTTCTGCCTCACACCGCAGACGCCGACCTTCCCCTCGGCGATCTTGCAGTGGTGGGGGCAGAGATAACAGGCGGCCCGATCACCCTCGACCTTCCAGAACCTGGCCTCGTGCCTTCCCTTCTCACCTGAAATGCTCATAGCCCCTCTTCTCCAGAGGTGTCCGCCTTCCGTTCCTGATAAGGGTACTCTCGTTTCCCGGCACGACCTTGCCTATCACCTGGAACTCCTTTCCCAGCCTGGTGCGGAGCGTGCCTAGGCCTCCAGGAGAGAAAGTGAAGAGCAACTGGTAGTCCCCGCCGTAATACAGGATCAGCTCCTCGGGCGGAACCGCGCTCTTCTTGCCGATCTCGAGAACCTCCCTCTCGACCGGGATCGCTCCATAATCGACCTCGAAGCCGACGCCGCTCGCCTCCGAGATGCCGTGCACCGTGAGCGCGAGCCCGTCGGAGACATCCATGCAGGACGTGACGCAGCCTGCGGCGGAGAGGATCATTCCCTCCTTCGTCCTCGGCCGCGGCTCCAGGATCGCCTTTTCGGCCTTGCGCTCGCCCAGCCCTTTCATGATCGATTGGTATCCGGCGGCCGCGAGCCCCAAGCTCCCCGTGACGGCGAGGAGGTCGCCCGGCCTCGCTCCCTTCCGCAAGAGGATGCCGCGCTTCGCCACGGTGCCTATCGCCGTGCCGGCCAGGGTGATCTCCGGCGATTCCTTCGTGTCGCCCCCGAGGAGCTCGGCCCCGACCGAATCGCAGCAGTCGAGGATGCCTTCGATCAACTGGTCCAGATGCTCCGACTCGAGGTCCCGGGGAAGCCCCATCGAGACCAGGATGCCGATCGGCTTGGCGCCCATCGCCGCGATGTCGCTGAAGTTGACCGCGGCGCAAGTCCAGCCCATCTGCCTATGCGTCATCCCGGGCAGGAAGTGCGTGCTTTGAGTGACGAGGTCGGTGCTCGCGACAACGTAGACGAGGCCCATGTCCACCGCCGCCGCGTCGTCCCCTGGCCCGATGTTCGACGAGGTCGCGATCTCGCTCGCCTGGGCGATGATGCGCTTGACCGCTTCCCTCTCTCCGATCTCGCTCAACTTCATTAGCACTCAATCAGTGTCTCCGGGGAGATTACTCTTTCCACGCAGCGCGCCGTGCTCCTGCGAAGGTTTATAGCTCGACCAACCTTCAATCGGCTCTAGGTCATGAGGCTGGAGATACCGTACGGAAAGGACGGCCACCAGGTCTTGGTCGTGCCCGACGAGAACCTCTCGGCAATCCTGAGGCCGAACGAGGTTGAGTTCGGCGACCCTCTGGACGAGATAAGGAAGGCGATCGCCCGTCCGCTGAGGAGCACTCCGCTCAAGGAATTCCTTGTCGGGGAAAAGGACACGGTCTTCATCGTCAACGACGGGACGAGGCCAACTCCGACCTCTATCGTTCTCGACGCCGTCTCCGAGATCGCGGACCTCAAGAGATTCCGCTATCTGGTGGCGACTGGCGCGCACCGCGCCCCGACCAGGGAGGAGTACGGGGAGATCTTCGGTCGCTGGCATGTCAGGCTCGAGGGCAGGATCCACTCGCACGACTGCCGCAAGGACGAGATGGTCGACCTGGGCAGTTCGCGCGCCGGTACTAGGATGCTTATCAACGCGATCGCGGCGAGGGCCAGGCGCATCGTGATCGTGACGAGCGTCGAGCCGCACTACTTTGCCGGATACACCGGAGGCCGCAAGTCCCTCCTTCCCGGCGTGGCCGCGTACAGCACGATCGAGGAGAACCACCGCTTCGCCATGAGCCAAGAAGCGCAGGTCCTGAAGCTCGGCGGGAACCCGGTCCACGAGGACATGGTCGATGCCGTGGGCCGCCTCAAGGACATCAGCATATTCGCGATCCAGACGGTCCTGGACCGTCATCACAACGTCTACCGCGTCGCCGCCGGTGCCCTTCAGCCCTCCTTCGAGCGGGCGGTCGAATACGCGAACGAGGTGTTCTGCGTCCCGATCCGGGAGAAGGTCGATGTGGTCATCTCGGTCGCTCCGCACCCGATGGACGTCGACCTCTACCAATCGCAGAAGGCGATGGACAACGCCAAATGGGCCCTCAAGCCAGGCGGCAGGTTGATTTTCGTCTCGAAGTGCCGCGACGGGATCGGGGACAGGGTGTTCTACGACCAACTCGCACGTTCGACCGACCCCGATGAGATAATGCGAAACCTAGAGGTCGAGTACCGCCTTGGGCATCACAAGGCGGCGAAGATGGCGGAGATCGCGAAGCAGGCTAGGATCGGAGGAGTCACCTCGCTCCCGCCCGACGAGCTGAGGAAGATCAGCATCCAGCCGTTCTCGGTCGTCCAGGAGGCGCTCGACGCCGCCCTCGCCGAGAAGCCGGACGCGAAGGTGCTGGTGATGTACGAGGGGAGCATTCTCGTCCCCAGGCTGGTGGACAATGGCTAAGTTCGAAGCGACGAACCTCCGCCCCACGATGTCGACCCTGACGACCTGCACATACTGCGGATTCTGCAAGTCCGTCTGCCCCGCCTTCGAGAGCATCGGGTGGGAAGGCAGCGTCGCTCGGGGCAGGATGATACTGGCCTACGGGCTGCTGCGCGGCGACTTGCCTCCGGATGAAAGCGTCGCGAGGCACATCTATCAGTGCACGACGTGCAAGGACTGCGAGCGCCGCTGCCCGTCCGGCATCGAGGTGGTGGACGTGGTTGAGCGCTGCCGCCGCGACCTCGTCGCCGCGGACGTCATGATGCCGGCCCATCGGCGGGTCGCCGAGAGCGTCGCCGCCAAAGGCAACCCCTACGGTGAAGCGAGGAGTGTCGCCAGGGCTCTTGGAGTGAAGAAGGGCAGGGCCAAGATCGGCTACTTCGCCGGCTGCACCGCCGGGTATCGCGACCAGGGCATCGCCCGGTCGACGATCGCGTTGCTCGACGCCGTCGGAGTCGACCACACGCTCGTTGACGAATGTTGCTGCGGTTCGGTGCTCCAGCGCGTCGGGAGGCCCGAAGAAGAGGTCGAGAGGCTCATGTTCCGCAACGTGCGGGCGATCGAGGCGCAGGGCGTCGAGGAGGTCGTGTTCTCCTGTGCCGGCTGCTACCGCATGTTCAAGGAGGAGTACCCGAAGCACCTGGACGTCGGTTTCGAGGTCAGGCACGTATCGCAGTTCCTGTCCGCAAGCGACCTCAAGCTGAGGCCGCTGCAAAAGAGGGTCACTTACCATGACCCCTGCCACCTCGGGCGGCACTCGGGCGTCTACGACGAGCCACGGAGACTTCTCGCGAGCATCCCGGACATGGACTTCAGGGAGATGCCGCGCCGGCGCGAGACGGCCGCCTGCTGCGGCGGTGGAGGCGGTGTGCGATCCGCGTTCCCTGAGCTCTCGAGGAAGATTGCCGCGAGGCGAGTCGCGGAGGCGGCGTTCGCCGACGTGCTGGTCACGAGCTGCCCCTTCTGCGTTTCGAACCTTCGCGCCGGAAAGGAGGAGGCAGGGGGCAAAGTAGAAATCATGGACCTCGCAGAGCTACTTGCGTCGCTGGTGGTCGCGCGATGATAGTCAGGGTCAGGGAGTACGTCAGCATGCTTGAGGCGCACGCCGAGTGGCGCCGCCTCGGTGTCGAGAGCCCGGTGGAGGGGCCCGACGACCTTTGGCAGGGCGTGTTCATGTTCGCCGAGAGCGACGACGGCAAGGAGATCGAGGACGCGGCCTTCCTGGCCGAGGAGATGGGCGGGACGGCGGTGCCATGCGACTCGGAGAACGTGAAGAGATTGATGCTCTACTTTGAGTCCGGCCTGCTCCGATCGCTCTCGTGCGCCGTCGGTCAGTCACCGGCGCTCAACGAGATATCGCAGGCGGTGAACTCGTACCACGAGACGGGAAGCATCGACGTACCGCTGCCGGCGGGCAGGCTCAGCTCCAGCGGCACGCTGATCATGGGCGTGCTCAACGTGACGCCCGACTCGTTCTCCGACGGCGGTAAGTTCGCCGACAAGGACGAGGCGGTGAGATGGGCGTTCAAGATGGCCGACGAGGGGGCAGACATAGTCGACATCGGCGGCGAGTCGACGAGGCCCTACTCACGGGAGGTCAGTCCGGAGGAAGAGCTCGGCCGCGTCGAACCGGTCCTCAAGGAGCTGGTCCCGGGCCTGAGCGTCCCGATATCGATTGATACCAGGCATCACGAGGTGGCGGAGAGGGCGATGTCCCTCGGAGCGTCGATAATCAATGACGTGTCGGGCCTCTCCGATGCGAAGATGGTCGATGTCGCGGTGAAAAGCGGGGCGGCCGTGGTGGCGATGCACATGCTGGGCGCCCCCCCGACGATGCAGGTCTCGCCCTTCTACGAGGACGTGGTAGGGGACATCTGCCTCACTCTGAAGAGACGGATGGACGCCGCTTCTCGGCGCGGGCTCGACATCTCGAAGGTGATAATCGACCCGGGCATGGGCTTCGGGAAGACGACCGAGCACAACCTCGAGATACTGCGCCGTCTGCGGGAGTTCCGTTGCCTAGGGAGACCGATCCTCGTCGGCGCGTCGAGAAAGGCGTTCGTGCGCAAGCTCTCGGGCGAGAACGGGCTGCTAGAGGGAAGCATCTCCGCCGCCGTGCTCGCGGCAAGGAACGGCGCCTCGATCGTCAGGGTGCACGACGTTGCGGAGACGAAGGCGGCGATGCGCCTTGCCGATGCCGTCCGCGGCTGAACGCTCAGCGATAGGTCAGGACCCCGAGCACGATCAGCGCCGCGATGACGATGATGACAAAGATCCAGGAGCGGCGGTTGCTCTTCTGGTTCGCTATCTTGCGCGCCTGCCGGCACTCGTCCGAGCAGTACTCCTCTCCTTCCTGAATAGGATTGTCACATTGCACGCAGTGTGAATGGGGCGGGAGCCTCTCGGGCATCGTTCCGTGCGAAGCGCGTCGGCTTACTTAACCCTTGCCCGCCTTAGGCCGCCCGGGACGAGAGACCGCGGGCGATCGTCGCCGCAATGCCGACCTTCACCGCATCCACGGCCACGAACGGCAGGACGCCGATCATTATCGCCTCGATGGGGGGCATCGAGAACGCGAGGCAGAGCCAGGCCGCGCCGCAGAGCAGGATGACCGCCGCCCCAAGGCCCATGACGAGAAGGATCCTCGCGCCGGAGCTGCGGCTCGAGGTGAACGAACCGACGATCGCCGCCGCGCCGACGAAACCGAACAGGTAGCCAGCCGTGACGCTGGAGAACGCCGCGAACCCGACCAGCCCGCTGAACCAACCGAACGCGGCGCCCATCCCAAGATACATGCCGACGCTGAGCGGCGCGTGCCTGCCGAGGAAGAATCCAGCGAGCAGGACGGCGAGGACCTCCCCGGTGAACGGAACGGGGGTGAAAGGCAGCACGATTCTGATTTGCGCCGAAAGGGCGATGAGCAGGGCGAAGGCGCCGCACGCGATCAGCTTCTCGACGTGACCTGCCTCTTCCCTCCATCGGGCCAGATCTCGGACAACGTCTTTGCGCTTGTTGAAGACGATCGTCAGCGGCTGCATCGTCAGGACGAGAGCGCGCCGACCTTGATATATATTGTCACGGTCTGACGACGGAAGTCCTCGCACGAACGCAACATGGCAACGTTTTTTACCCTTCTTCGCGTTGGTCTTCACACCTGCCATGCCGGACCGGTCCTGACGGAGATGTCGATGAGATCGATGAGGGTGAAAGCAGACCCAGAGCGCTGCCTCGCCTGCGAGGTCGCCTGCGTCGAGGCGTGCCCCGTGCGAGCGTTCGTGTTGGTCGCGGGGGGATGAGCCCATGTCCGACCCCGAGCGCTGCGATTATCTAATCATCGGTGGCTGCGCCGCCGGGGTCGCTGGCGTCGAGGGGATTCGCCATCACGACAAGAACGGCACCATCATTCTCGTCGGCGAGGAGAACGTCGCCCCGTACACGCGCTGCCTTCTTGCCGACTACATGACGGGGGAGGTGGACATGCGCAAGCTCACCTACCGACCGATGCGCTTCTTCGACATCAACAAGGTAAAGGCGATACTTGGGAAGAGGGCGATCCGCCTTGACACGAGCGCGAAGCAGGTCGTGCTCGATTCCGGCGAGGTCCTCTCCTACCGGAAGCTGCTCCTCGCCACCGGCTCCTCAGCCGTGCTCTACGACATCCCGGGAAAGGACCTCGAGGGCGTCCACGTTCTCAAGTGCCTGCACGATGCGGAGGGTATCCTCGCGGATGCGAAGAGGACGAGGAAGGCGGTGGTGATGGGAGGCGGATTGGTGGGAATCATGTCCGCCACGACCCTCCACGAGATGGGGCTGGATGTCTGCCTCGCGGTCTCCTCGCCGCACGTCATGTCGCAGAACATCGACGATGACGCCGCCGCGATCCTCGAGGAGCACCTCACGGACCACAAGATGCGGGTGATCCTCAACGCCGAGATCGTCGAGATACTCGGCAAGGAGAGGGTCGAGGGTGTCAAGCTCGCCGACGGCATGGTCATCGATTGCGGTGTGGTCGTGTCCGCCAAGGGCGTCAGGCCGAACATCGCGCTCGCGGAGGCGGCGGGGCTGAATGCGAGGCGCGGTGTGCTGGTCGATGACCGCATGCGCACCTCCGCTCAGGACGTCTACGCCGCCGGGGACATAGTCGAGTGCAAAGGATTCATCACCGGCGACCTCGAGGTCGCCCACATCTGGCCTGTCGCGGTGGAACAGGGGCACGTCGCCGGAGCGAACATGGCCGGGGCCGACGTTGCATACGCTGGCGTCGTCGGCATGAACACGACGACCTTCTTCGGCCTACCGGTGGTCAACATCGGTGAGAGCAAGCACACCGTGCCGGCGAAGGGTGAGCAGTTCCTCGTTTCTTCGGACACTAAGGCCAGGCGCTACAAGAAGGTCGTGCTCCGCGAAGGCAGGGTCGTCGGGGCGATCCTCATGGGCGACGTGGACAACGCCGGCGTCTATACGAGCATGATCTGCACCCGCGTGGACGTCCGCGCGATCCGGGGCATGCTGCTCTCGGAACAATTCGACTTCGCGAAGCTCGCCGATGCGCTGCTGACGAAGAAGGCGCTGCCGCCGGGCCAGGTGAGGGCATAGGGTTTATCTATCGCTTAACGGAGTTCACCCTCATGTGGAAGATACTGGGGAAAGAGGCCGTCATTCCGACCATGGCCGATGTGTGGAGGAAGCGCGTGGTCGAGCTCTCCGCGAGGAGGAAGGAGAGGGAGAAGTTCCTGTCCTTGCTCGAGAAGGGGGAGATGAGGGTCGTGCTCGACGGGGTGCGCGAGACGTGGATGTTCATCATCAACCTTCCCACAGACACGAAGCGGCCGGACCTTGAGTTCATGGCGGATTACCTGCAGCAGCTCGACAAGACCTCCAAGAAGCCCTTGATGGAAATGGATGGCGAGAAGCAGAAAGCTTCTATCGTCGTCACGACCGAGGAGTACGGCGACGACTACGACATCCGGAAGGCGTTGAGGACGAAGTGGAAGAAGGAAGGATTCCCCACCGAGCCGAAAGAGGAGAAGGCGAAGAAGGAGAAGAAGAAGGCAAAGGCGAAGTGAGCGATCTCACGGTGGCGCAAATCTAGGCGTCATTTCCTTCTGCTCCAAATGATCGCGGCGATTATTCCGCCGAACGATACCGCCGTGGCGAGGACGAACAAGACCGCGTCCGCACCAACCATCTCATTGGCCGGCGAACTTGAGGTCAAGGAGACGCCCCAGGAAGCGCTGCCATACATCGACCCCCCTTCTCGATAGGCGGGACCGAGCGGTCCGTTCTTCCCCATCATGCTGTCCCAGGTCCCACCGCACTGGCCCCAATTGCCGGCGAAGTCCAGCCACGCCTGTTCGGACGGGCGGTTGCCCTCTCCTTTCTCGCCAAGCACCACGAGGCCGCAATCGGTGCCGGCGAGCCAAGCCGCGCCGTCAGCGCCAACGATGTCCGCGCCCGGCCCGATCGGGCCTTGACCCAGAGCAGGGAAGTTGGCGTGCGAGCCTCTCGCCACGTACACGACCGGGTGGCCGTTCTCGAGGAGCAGCTCGTTCCAGCCCAGCCTCTGACCCCCCTGGTGTTGGCTGTAGACCGCCGCGATTGGCGTCTTCGTCTGGTCCAGGACATATTCGACCATCTCCCAGTCCCCCTCGTGCCGGTTGAAAGTGCCGTAGTTGAAGACATAGAACATCCAGTACTGGACGAGTATGGAGTCGCCGCTGTTCGCGACGTGCGCGTAGACGGAGTCGTTCACGGTCGTTCGGTCGGCCTCGTACCTCGCGATCACGCCGTCGTCGTTGATCCCGCCGTACCTGTCGTCGAGGTAGTAGCCACCGCCCGGGATGCTGTAGGGCTCGGAGCTGATCGATCCGTCGTCCAGTCCCGACGAGATAAGTGTCGAGCCGCCGGCGCTCTTCAGGTCGCTGCAGCTCAGAAAGTATGCGACGTCGACCGGGAAGACACGCTCATCACGCTCGAAGTGCAGGATAGGTGCGAAGGAGGCGGCGAGGTCCTCCTTCTCGGAGTGGGTCAGGGCCAACGACGATGGGCCAGATGCAGCCGCCGACAGGAGGGTGGGAAGGAGCAACAGTGAAACGAGCACGATCGCAACCCCCCAGCAGAGCATCCTGCGCATGAATCCACTGCACCGCTATTCATCTGGGAGTCTAAGGCAGTTGCGTGGGTCCATCACTCATCCGTGCGCTCTATCTCGACCGCCTCAGGCGCCTTGGCCTCGGCCGTCGACGGTTCATCGCTTGCGAAGACGCTTGCCCAGACGATGAACGCCACGACCGCCGCCGCGACCTCCATGACGATGAATATCGTCCCGTCGATTGGCCTTACCCCAGCGGCGGAGTAGGTGAACATCCTGCCCAGGCTCAGCGCGGGATTGGCGAACATTGTGCTCGAGGTCGAGAGCAGCAGTCCCCCGACCAGCGGGCCTATCAGCCAGGCCCGGCTCGCGCTCCTCTTCGAGATGGTCAGGACGGCGAAAACCAGGATGAAGGTGCCCAGGAGCTCAGCGATATACGCCCCGGTGGAACGCTCGATGGTCGAGACGGTCCAGAAGATGTGCTCGGTGCCGAAGAACATCAGGTTCGTGCATAGGACCCCCGCTAGGGCGCCGACGGTCTGGACGGCGACATACTTGGTGGCCCGGTTGCTGCTGATGTCCTTCCTAAGCATCTTAGCCAGGGTGACGGCCGGGTTGAAGTCTCCCCCTGAGATCGGACCGAGGCACTCGATCAGCGCCGCGAGCACCATAGCCACCGCGAGCGCGTCCGTGACCACCGCCAAGGCGAGGTCACCGTGGAGGACGTCCATGACGAGTATTGGCGGGGAGAGCACGGCTATCATCAGGAACGTCGTCCCGACGAATTCCGCCAGAATCTGTCCGCGAATAGTAGCGCTCTTCGTTCGATCCCCTGAAGGCCGGATGTGGAGGCGGATTATAAATAAAGAGAGTTAGACTTCAATAATGAACGACCCCGCGTGCTACTTGCGCGTGATGGCTCCCCATCAACTTTAACTTGCCCACCGCGGCTCGGGGAGCGGTCCGATGAGCTCACATTCGTTCGTCGCGAGGATGCCAGACAGGCCCGGAAGCATGGAAAGGGCCGCTGAGATCATCAAGAGGCACGGCGGCAACATCGAGCGCATACACTACGACCGCCGCATCGACACCCAGACCGTGTTCTTCGAGGTGACCTGCGATGAGGTGGCGCTCAAAGCTATCCGGCGCGAACTGGAGGCGATCGGCTATCTGCAGTCATCCCTCGCCCCGCTCAGCTTGCTGAAGTTGAACGTCCACGTCGCCAACCGACCCGGCGCGCTGTACGAGTTCCTCGACCGAACCACCGCCGCCGGCGCGAACATCGCCTTCCTCGATTTCGACCATCGCTCGGACGACCCAGACCGGCTGACGGTGAGCCTGACGATCGAGCAGGGAGCGAACGTCGAGGGCCTGCTGGACGACCTCAGATCGAAGTTCCGGCTCGAGGTCCTAGAGTACGACCGCACGGGGAGAAATCTCGACGACGCCGTCTTCTACATCCGCTTCGCGCAGGAACTGCGCGAGATCATCGGCGACGCGGAGGACGAGTTCTTGATGAAGCTGCTCCACGACGTCGACCACATCGTCCAATCGCTGACGAACCTGGGAAAGGATCCGAAGAAGGCGTTCGAGAGCATCCTCCTCACCGGCCGAATGCTTAAATCGACCTTGGGCGAGGGTTTCCACGCCTCGGTGCAGACGATCGATCTTGACTGGAGGAGACAGCTCTTCTGCTTCCAGATGCCCTGCGGCGGGAACGTGTTCGTCTTCCGGGACGGCGACGAGGCGGTCCTGTTCGACACTGGATACGGGATCTACCACGAGGACATCGTGCGCATGCTGCGCTCGTACGATCTCGACGCCGATTGCATTACCAGGGTGTTCCTCACTCATGCCGATGCGGACCATGCTGGCGGGGCCGGGTTCTTCCGCTGCCCCTCCCACATGCATCCTTTCACGCTGAGGATCCTCGGCGATCTGAGCCGGGCTTACGGCTCGAAGTCGGAGGGATCGGTGCTGGAGGAGGTCTACACCCGCCTGATCAACCTCTTCTCCCGCTATAACCCGCCGACCGAGCCGGTCCTGTTCCCGGCCGCGGGCGAAGGGAAGATCGGCCCATTCCCCTGGCTAGGCGAGTTCCGCGTCGGGGGCGTTCGGTTCAATGTGCTGGAGAGCCTCGGCGGGCATCAGGCCGGGCAAGTGTTCTTCCTGAGCGAGGACGCGCGACTCCTTTTCACCGGCGACAGCCTGTTCAACCTCGATTCGCTCAGCGAGGACCGTGCTCGCTACAACCTGCTTGCGCGCGACCTGATGACCTCGGTGAACGTGGATAGCGAGGCGGCCAAGAAGGAGAGGGGGGGCCTGCTCGACCTTGCCGCAAGCCTGGAGGTGCTCGGGAAGGGCGTACTGGTCTGTGGAGGGCACGGGGCGGTCTCAAAGCCGAATGGGGATAGGCTCGAGGTCGCCTCTCAGGTCGAAGAGTACTGGCCCGGCCGCATGGACTAGGATTGTCAGGCGCAGGTCTCGCCGGAGCGGCGGAGGATCTCGCCGTTGATCGAGATCACCACGGTCTCCAATGGCACCTTCCTCTTCGACCGCTCCACCGCTTCTTTCACCAAGCGATTAAGGCCGGAGCAGCAGGGCACCTCCATGTGGAGCAGGGTGATGTCCTTGATCTCGTTCCGCTCGATGATCTCGGCGAGCTTGGCGATCGTCGCCGGCACATCGTCGAGCTTAGGGCAGCCGATCAGCGTCGCTCGGCCCTTGACGAAATCGCTGTGCATCGACGCATAAGCGTAGGCGCAGCAATCGGCGGCGATGAGCAGTCTAGCGTTCTTGAAGTACGGCGCGTTCGGGTGCGCAAGTCGAAGCTGGATCGGCCAGTTGGCGAGCTGTGCGGTCGGCCTTGCCCCAGGCGCCTCGGGCTTCGGGACGGGGATGCGCCGCGTCATCGTCGAAGGGCAGGCGATCTCCTCGCTCGCGCCCTTCTTCTTCTGCATGCGTACCGCTTCCTCGTCGAACTCCGGTGCTTCCCTCTCCTCGATCCTGAGCGCCCCCTCCGGGCACTCGCTGATGCAGGTCCCGAGCCCGTCGCAGAGTATGTCCGAGACGACGTGGGCCTTTCCGCCACGAATCTCTATCGCCCCTTCCGCGCACGCAAGGGCACAGCGCCCACAGCCATTGCAGCGCACCTCGGCGATCTGGATCACTTTCCTCTTGGCCATCGAACTCCGACCTTCGACTCTTCCGAATCACTGAGGCATATATCCGTCGGTCTAGTAGGCGTAGATCTTGGAGAACTTCCGATCGAGGTAGTTGATGAACGGTTGGACCTCGACGTCCTTCCCCGTCACGGCCTTCACGAGCTGCGCCGGATCAAGCGTGTCGCCCTTCGAGTGGACGTTGGTCACGAGCCAGGACTTGACGCCGGAGAAGTCGCCTTTCCTGACCGACTTCCTCCATCCCTTCAGGTCCTTGTTCATCTTCTCCAGGAACATGCCGCCGTAGATGTTGCCCATGGCGTACGAGGGGAAGTAGCCGAAAGCGCCACCGGCCCAGTGTGTGTCCTGCATCACGCCCTCGGAGTCATTCTCGATCTTGAGCCCGAGGTACTTCTCGTACTTCTCGTTCCAGACGGACGGAAGGTCGTCGACGCCGATTTTTCCGGCGAAGAGTTCCCTCTCCATCTCGAAACGGATGACGACGTGGAGTCCGTACGTCACCTCGTCCGCGTCGACCCGTATCTTCGTCGGCTCGACGTTATTGACCGCCTTAACGAAGTCCGCGGTCTTGACGCCCTTGAGCGCGCCCTTGGTCATCTTCCTGAGCTGCGGCAGGATGAAGGCGAGGAACTCGGGGCTCCTCCCGACCATGTTCTCGACGAAGCGGCTCTGCGACTCGTGCACCCCGTGGCTGCTGGCGGAGCCGAGTGGTTGGAACATCCATTCGTGCGGTTGGTTCTGCTCGTACAGCGCATGTCCCCCTTCGTGCATGACGCTGAAGAAGCTGGACATGAACTTGTCCTCGTAGTAGTGCGTAGTGATCCGGACGTCGTCGTAGTAGCCGGTGGTGAAAGGATGCTCGGTCTCGTCCAACCTGCCTCCTGCGTTCGGTCCGGTGGTGTCGTAGCCGATGAACTCCATCGCCGCCAGGCTGATCTTCTTCTGCGCTTCGACCGGGACGTGTCGGCTGAGGAACGAGACGTCGGGCTTCGCCACGGAGGACCTTATCCTCTCGACTGTCCGCATGATGCCCGCCTTCATCTCCTCGAACACCTTTGCGATCTGATCCTGAGTCATGCCTGGTTCGAACGTCTCGATCAGGGCATCGAGCGGCGTCGGGGTCATGCGGATCTCCATCATGATCTCCGCCGCCCTCCTCTTCAGAGCGATCATCCTCTCCAGCTCCGCCCGGTACAACTGGAAGTTCTTCGCCGCCTTCGCCTTCTTCCAGGCGACGATGGTAACCGCCTGCTGCTTGGCGATGTCCGAGACGAGGTCCTCAGGTAGTCCGGCCTCCTGGTCGTAGTACCTCCTGATAAGCTCGACGTTGCGCCTCTGCTTCGCGTCCATTTCCCGGAGCGAGCTCTCCGCCTCGAGGACGCCGAGGAGCTTCGCCACCTGCGGGTCGACGAGGATCTTGTGCGCCAGGACGTCCATCAGGCCGAGCTGCTCGCTCTTGAGGCTGATCCCGCGCGGCGGCATCATCGTCTCTAGATCCCAGTGGATCATCTGGTTGGCCGTCCGCAGGACGTACTGTTGTTTGTAGCGTTCCATCAGGTCGTCGTACGAAGATTGAAGGCCCGGTTGCATGAGAATCGTCCAGTGGAACGATTGTGCGGTTTTAATGCTTCCCTGTCGCCTGTTAGTAATTGACACGCGACTACATACCGCCAGCGCTCAATCCTGCGCAACCATCACCGGAGGCATCCGGACTTCAGGTCGGCAACGAAATCGCCCAGATCAGTTGCAGTCCCGCCCCCTTGGATCAGATTCAGTAGGGCCGAACCCACGATCACTCCTTCCGCTCCGCAGCGGACCACTTCCCTGACCTGCTCCCGGTCCGAGACGCCGAAACCGACCGCCACGGGCAGGCCATTGGCCGCTCTCCGCGCTCTTGACGTCAGGTCCGGAAGCTCACTCGACAGGCGAGGCCTGGCGCCGGTCGTGCCGAGGCTCCCGACGAGGTAGAGGTATCCTCTCGAGGCGTTCGCGATCTCCCGCATCCGAACGTCGGAGGTGGTGGGCCCGACCAGCTGGACAAGGTCGAGACCCCGCGGCTCGCACGTCCCCGCCAGTCCCGAGGACTCCTCGTACGGCAGGTCGGCAACGATGAGGCCGTCTGCTCCCGCGGCCGCGGCCCTAAGGGCGAACTCCCTCTCCCCGATGCGGTAGATCGGGTTGTAGTAGCCCATCAGCACGATCGGCATCGAGGAGCTCGAGCGCAGCCTCGCAACGAGCTCGAGGACTCTGGCTGGAGTCATCCCGCTTTCGAGCGCGACCTGCGACGCCCGCTGGATCGTCGGCCCGTCCGCGACCGGATCCGAGAACGGCATGCCGATCTCGAGGATGTCCGCTCCTGACTCCTCGCAGCGCAGCATCAGTTCGATGCTCCGTTCCTCGTCTGGGAATCCGGCGGTCAGGTAGCACACTAGCGCCCCCTCTCGATTCCTGGCACATCGCGCGAACGCGGATGCGATCCGGCTCATTGCGTCGCCTCCAATCGTTCTCTGACGATTTCCAGGTCCTTGTCCCCTCTGCCCGAGACGGTAATCACGACGATCTCGTCGTTCCTCATGCGTCCGGCCCTCTGCATGCCGGCGTACACCGCGTGCGCGCTCTCAAGCGCCGGGACGATGCCTTCCTCGCGGCAGAGCGTCATAAAGCCGTCCATCGCCTGAGAGTCGTCGACGCCGACGTACTCCGCCCGGCCGAGATCCTTCAGCCACGAGTGCTCGGGGCCGACACCGGGATAGTCGAGGCCAGCTGCGATTGAGTGCGTCGTGGCGATCATGCCATTCTTGTCCTGCAGCAGATACGACTTCGCGCCGTGCAGCACGCCCGGCTCGCCGGCCGAGAGCGAACAAGAGTGTCGACCGGTGTTGACGCCGCAGCCGGCGGCCTCGGCCCCGAGCAGCCGGACGTTGGGGTCATCGATGAAAGGGTGGAAGGTTCCGATGGCGTTGCTGCCTCCCCCGACGCACGCGACGAGGAGGTCCGGCGCCTTACCCTCCTGCTCCTTGAGCTGCTCCTTGATCTCCCGCCCGATGATGCTCTGGAAATCGCGGACGATGGTAGGATATGGATGGGGTCCGGCGGCGGTGCCGAACAGGTAATAGGTGTCGCGTACGTTCGCGGCCCAGTCCCGCATCGCCTCATTGATAGCGTCCTTCAGCGTGCGGGAGCCCGCCTCGACCTCGTGCACCTCCGCACCCAGCAGGCGCATGCGGTATACGTTCATCCGCTGCCTCGCGACATCCTCGGCGCCCATGTAGATTTCCGCCCTCAGGCCGAGGACCGCGGCGGCCATCGCGGTCGCGGTCCCGTGCTGGCCCGCCCCGGTCTCTGCGATGATTCTTCGCTTCCCCATGCGCTTGCAGAGCAACCCCTGCCCCATGACGTTGTTGAACTTGTGCGCCCCTCCATGGCAGAGGTCCTCGCGTTTCAGGTAGATCTTGGCCCCCCCAGCCCTCGCCGTAAGCCGGCGGGCGAAGTAGAGCGGCGTCGGCCTTCCTCCGTAGTGGCGGTAGTACCAGGCGAGCTCGGAGAGGAATTCCTGGTCGTTCCTGTAGCGATCGTAGCTCGCTTCGAGCTCGATCAGCGCAGGCATGAGCACCTCGGGTACATACCGCCCGCCGAACTCGCCAAATCGTGTCCTGTCGTTCACTCTGCCGCCTCCCTTGCGATGCCGATGAACCTCTTCACGAGGTCGGCGTCCTTCCGACCTTCGACCTCGACGCCCGACGAGACGTCCACCGCCCACGGGCGAACCTTTGCGATGGCCTCCTTGACGTTGGAAGGAGAGAGCCCTCCTGCCAGTACGACCGGGTGGGGACGCAGCTTCTCCGAGATGATGGCGCTCAGCGTCCAGTCATGGGGTCTGCCTGTCCCGCCGAGCCTCTCTCCGCGCGTGTCCAGGACGACCGCGTCCGCGACACGGCTCAACTCCTCCGCCCGCGGCAGCTCCCTCCCGTCGCCGATCAGAACGAGGGCCCAGACCTCGCATTGGCATTCGTCAGCCAAGACCCTGAGATCCTTCGCCGAGAGCGGGGCGTGCGCCTGCAATGCCTCGGGCTCGAGCGTTCGCGCCACCTTCGCCAGTCCCGGGACGTCCGCGAGCGCCGACACCGCCACCCTTCCCACGTCACAGATCGACATGAGGTCGCGGGCCTTGGACAACGGAAGCGCGCGCGGCGAATCAGATTCGACCACGAAGCCGACGTAGTCCGCCCCTTCAGCCGCCTCGATGTCCTCTGGCCGCGTCACCCCGCAAATCTTCACCTTCGTCGTCGTTCCACCTCCAGTGACCTGAGGAAGGAGCACGGGTCGATGGACGACGATGCCGCTTCTCCTATCAGGACCGCAACGGCCCCCGCGTCGCGCACCGATTCGACCTGTGATCGCGAGTTGATGCCGCTCATCACCACCGCTGGCCGATCGCCCCTCCGCAGATGGCCGAGCAGACGATTCCCCCGGTCAAGGTCGACGCTCATCGACCTCAGGTCTCTTTGGTTCAGGCCGATGAGGTCCGCCATGCTCCGTGTCGCTCGTCCGAGGCTGCCTTCGTTGCCCGCCTCTAGCAGCACCTCCAGACCAAGACCGTGCGCGAGATCTACCAGCGATTCACGTTCCTGGACGGCAGAAGGGCCCTCGAATGCATCCTCGATGAGCAGCACCGCGCTCGCTCCGAGTCGTTTGGCGGCTTCGATCTGGCGCCCGTCGACCACGAAGTCCTTCATGAGCACCGGCAGGCCGGACCTCGCCGCATCGCTGAGGGTCTCGAGGTCGCCCCGGAACCACCTCGGTTCGGTGACCACCGATATCCCGGCCGCACCTCCCTCTTTGTAGAGACGAATCAGGTCTGTCGGCGCGTGGGCCGAAATCCTCTTCCGGGTGGGCGACGCGACCTTGACCTCGGCGATCAAGGGGAAGGAAGGATGCGCGTCTAGCGCGGCGGCGAAGGACGGCGCTTCCCGAGAGCACGATTGGCCCCCGCGGTCGTAGTATCCGGCCTGAACGAGATCGTGGGCGTTCCTAACCAACATCCGCAGTATGTCCGTCATCGCCCCTCCCTCCGTGACGCGACTCGTTCGTTCGCGGCCAGGAAATCGCGGAGCTTCCGCAGCGCCGATCCGGAGTCTATCGAGTGCTCGGCGAGCCTGATGCCCTCCTCGATGCTGCCCGAGCGCCTAAAGGCTCTCAGGCCGCATCCGGCGTTCAGGACCACCGCGTCCCT
Source organism: Methanomassiliicoccales archaeon (assembly GCA_028679935.1). The sequence continues at coordinate 41,993 of JAJRAL010000151.1, forward strand.
GGGTGTTGAACGTTCGTCACCGGAGAGTATTGAGAGCGCCAGCTCCGCCGATTCCGCCGGCGTCCGGTCCGCCAAGGCACAGGCCGCTCCAAGATTGAAGCCGAGATCGCTCGGGTCGATCACGAATCGATCGAGAGCTCCTTCCTCGACAAGGACCGCCTCCGTCTGGCCGAGAATGCTGACCTCGTCCATGCCCGGGTTTCCGTGAACGAGCATCGCCCCCTCGACCCCGACCGCATCGAGCGCCTTTGCGATCGGGTCGAGGAGCGAACGGTCGTATACGCCGATCAGCTGCCGACGCCTTGCTAACACAGGATTGAGAAGGGGACCGAGGACGTTGAACACCGTGCTGCCACCCACCTCCTTGCGCGCCTCCGCCGCGTTCCTCATCGCGGGGTTGCACTTCTGGGCGAAGAAGAAGCCGAACCCGACGGCGTCGAGGATGTCGCCGCATTCTGAAGGACTGAGGCGCAGGTCAGCACCGAGAGCCTCGATCAGGTCGGCGCTCCCGCAGCGACCGGCGTTGGAGCGATTGCCGTGCTTCGCGACGGGGACGCCCGCCCCGGCGACGACCAGGGAGGCGATGGTCGAGATGTTGAAGGTGCGGACCGTCCCGCCTCCGGTCCCGCAGAGGTCCGCGACGACCGGGAATCGCGTTGTGGCCGGCAGCGTGGCCCGGCGGAAGGCCGCCGCGAGATTCTGCAAATCGTCGGCATCGATGCCGCGCTCATTCATGTCTCGCAGCATGTTCACGATCTCCTCCTTCGGGGCGCTGCCTTCGACTATCATGCGCGCCGTCGACTCGTATCGGTTTCCGGAGGGCGTTCGATGGACGCGCGGCGCGACGACCTTGATCACCTCCGGACCCCCCTTAGAAAGTTCGCCATCATCGCGTTCCCGGACGGCGTAAGGACGGATTCGGGGTGGAATTGGACGCCCACTATCGGGAAGCTCGTGTGCCTGAGTCCCATGATCTCCCCGGCGGATGTTCGCGCCGTCACCTTGAGGCAGGAAGGGACGCTGTCAGGGTCGACGATGAGCGAGTGATACCTTCCCACTTCGATCGGGTCTTCGAGGCCCTCGAATAGCGCAGAGCCGTCGTGATGGATCATCGAGGCCTTACCGTGCACGATCCTCTCGGCGCGGACCACTCTGGCGCCGAAGCGGTGGGCGATGCCCTGGTGGCCCAGGCACACGCCTAGAGTGGGCACTACCGGCGAGAGCTCGAGCAGCAATCCGCGGCACACTCCGAAATCACGCGGGACGGCGGGATGACCCGGGCCCGGCGACAGGACAAGAGCGTCAGGGTCCATCTTTCGGACGCCTTCCAGGTCGATGGCGTCGTTGCGGAAGACCTCTACGTCCGCTCCCAGCTCACCGAGTTGCTGATATAGGTTGTAGGTGAACGAGTCGTAGTTGTCGATGAGGAGGATTTTCATGTCTGAACCTCCTCATCCCCCTCCCTCGTCATCAGGCCAAGTGCGTCGACGAGCGCCGCCATCTTGCCCTCCGTCTCGAGATACTCTCTCGCCGGATCGGAGTCGGCCACTATGCCGGCCCCGGCCTGAAGCCGTATCCTTCCTCCGCTGGCGAATGCCGAACGGATCGTGATCGCGGTGTCGAGGTTGCCGTTAAAGGAGAGGTATCCCACCCCTCCGGCGTAGGGGCCCCGTGCCGCGCCTTCCAGCTCCGCGATCACCTCCATCGCCCGGGGCTTGGGGGCGCCGGACACGGTCCCGGCTGGGAACACCGCCTTGAGGGCGTCGAACATGTCCTTTCCGGGCCTCAGCGTCCCCTGCACGCGCGAGACGATGTGCTGCACTCTGCTGAAAGTCTCCACTTGCATGAACTGCGGCAGGTGCACCGAGCCGTACTTGGAGACCTTGCCCAGATCATTCCGGGCGAGATCGACAAGCATGCAATGCTCCGCCCTTTCCTTCTCGTCATTGAGCATTTCCTCCCTCAGCTTCCGCCCCTCCGCGACACTGCAGCCGGAAGGACGGGTGCCGGCGATGGGGAAGGTGATGGCCTCCGAGCCGCGCACGGTGAGGAGGGTTTCGGGGCTGCTTCCAACGACATGGCGTTCGCCAAAGTCGAGACAGAACATGTACGGCGAGGGGTTGATGCGACGCAGTCTCTCATAGAAGGCGAGCGGGCTGCCCGAAAAGGCGGAGGAGGCCGAGCGGGATAGAACGATCTGGAAAGCCTCGCCCGCGTGGATTCTCTCCCTCGCCGCGGTCACGGAGGATTCGTAGCTCTCGCGAGTCGAGTCTGGTTCCAGACGGTCCAGTCGCAGCGAGAGGGGGCGCGGAGAAGGAAGAGATGAGAGCAGCTCGAATAGCCTCCCCCTCGTCCCGTTGTCGAAGTAGTATGCACGGAAGCTCGAATGGTCGTAGACGATTCCTTCCTGATAGAGGCCGAGCTCGAATTCCGGGAAGTCCGAAGAGCGGGTCCTGGGGAACGAAGGCTCCACTTCCGAGGCGAATTCGTACGAGAAGTAGCCCACGAGCCCTCCCACGAATGGCAGCTCTGGTCTGAGAACCTCGTTGTCGCGGATCACCGCTCTCAGGAACTCGAGGGGCCTATCTCTCAGATCATCGTGTCCCTCACCCCCGTCGACAACGCCGTCCGTGCAGGTGTACTCCATCTCGGGGCCGAAACCCAAGAA
>JAJRAL010000037.1 GCA_028679935.1 Methanomassiliicoccales archaeon
CAGCGACATGGTCGAGATCCCGCTAGACGATGTGCTGGCACGCCTCTTCAGGCGATTCTCGTGCGCCGACGACCCAGACTTGATGTCGGAATCCCTGCAGGCTTTCTACGGCGTCCTCCTGGAGGACCGGCGGCTGGTGGAAGGGGCGCCGCAGATGCTCGCCGATATCAGGGGCATGGGCTACCGCATCGGCCTCGTCTCGGACGTTGCCTGGGGCCTGCCCTCCCGTTTCCCGCTCCAGGACATGAGGCACTACGGCCTGGACCGCTATTTCGACGACATGATCTTCTCGACCGACGTCGGCATCAGGAAGCCGAACCCTGAGATCTTCAGAATGGCGCTCTTGCACGTCGGCGCCGAGCCGGAGGAGGCCGTCTTCGTCGGCAACAACCTCCAGGCGGACATCAAGGGGGCGCAGAACGTGGGCATGAGGGCGGTGCTGAAGAGGTCCGGGTTCTACACTCACGACGAGACGATCGTTCCGAACGCGAGGATCTCCTCTTGGAACGAGCTGATGGACCTCCTCGAGTGACCCTGAGCGGAGCCATTAATCCCGCACCGCCCAATCCATGGCCGTGCCTGGGTCCGTCCGCTGCGTGCATCGCCTGACCGACGACGAGGAGAGCTACTGCTTCCTCCAATCGAACCGCTCCGCGGAGGACGGACTGCGGCAGCTGGTGTTCCACGGACCTATCGGGACGTGGCCGATCCGCTGCGATCAGACCCTTGCTGACGCGTGCACCTTCCGCGAGGAGCGGATCGAGGAGAGAAGGGCGGCGAGGATGCTTCCGTGCGAGTGCTGCGGCGGGCGGCATCGAGAGGGTTCGACGACCGGGGGGATTTGCATTGCCTGGCACAGCGTCAAGGGGGTGCTCAAGGACCTCAGGGAATCCCTCCCTCCAGGAAGGAGGTTCTACGAGGAGGGGACGATGGCGACGCCGTACTCGATCGACACCCCAGACCTGGTCCGCGGACTGCTCTGGCCCAGGATAAAGGCGGCCGTGCTGCGCCGCGACGCCTACACCTGCCAGGACTGCGGCGAGGTCTTCGGGCATCCGCGCCGCAAGGTGTTCGATCCCTCTGCGAGGAAGGGCAGAGGCGCGTATCGATGGGAGAGCCTGGAGGTCCACCACATCATCCCGAGGTATCGGAGGGGGAGCGATCATCCGGGGAACCTGAAGACCTTGTGCCCCGCCTGCCACGCGAAGTACACCCAGGCCCAGCTGCCCGACTTTGTTGGAGCGGCCAGACAACAGAAGGACACCATCAAGATGTTACGCGAGACGCCCGACGAACCCGATTATCCCTGGGACATTGGCGGGGACTGACCGCCTACTCCCACTCGATCGTCGCCGGCGGCTTGTTGGTGATGTCGTAGACGACGCGATTCACCTTGTCCTTCATCTCGTTCGTGATCCTGACCGATATCGTCTCCAGGACGTCGTGGGGCACCTTCGAGTACGCCGCCGACATGCCGTCGATCGACTGCACTGCTCTGACCGCTATCGTGCGGCCGTAGGCGCGGTTGTCTCCCTGGACACCGACGCTGCGCACCGGGAGCAGCGCGGCGAAGTATTGCCAGGGCAGCTCCATCTTTCCATCCCTCGCCGCCTTCTCCAGCTCTTCCTCGACGATGTCGCAGGCGTTGCGCACTATCTCCACGCCCTCCCGCGTGACCGGCCCGATGATCCTGATGGCGAGGGCGGGTCCGGGGAAAGGCTGCCTCTCAGCCGCCTCCATTCCCAAGTATCTGGCGACCTTGCGGATCTCATCCTTATAGAGATCTCGGAGGGGTTCGACGAGCTCGAGCTCCATCTCCGCGGGCAGGCCGCCAACGTTATGGTGGGACTTGATCGTGTCCCTGACCTGGTCACCCGATTCTATCCAATCCGGGGCGATCGTGCCCTGCACCAGGTACTTCGCACCGTAGGCCCGCGCTTCGCGTTCGAATACCCGGATGAACCTCTCGCCGATGATCATACGCTTCGCCTCTGGCTCCTCTACCCCTTCCAGGGCATTGAGGAACTCGTCCGAAGCATCTACGAGCTTGAAATTGATCTTGAGGCGGGAGAGCATTCCGCCTACGTACTGCGTCTCACCCTTTCTCATCAGGCCAGTATCTACGTAGACCGCGAGCAGCTTGTCGCCGATGGCCTGGCTGACCACGGCGGCCGCGACGGTGGAATCGACCCCGCCGGAGCAGGCGATGATGGCCTTCCCCTTTATCGACGACCGAAGCTCGATCACCTTCTCGTCCACGAACTCCTTCGGATCGAACATCAGTTGCCGACCTCCTCGGAATCCTTCTCGACCTGCTGTTCCATCTCCTTGCGGTGGGCAATTAGCCGTTGGCGCAGCCCCTTGTCCTCCAAGGCGAGCATCTCGGCGGCCAGCAGGGCCGCGTTCTCGCCCCTGTCCACGCCGACCGCCGCCACCGGTATCCCCGGCGGCATCTGCACGATCGATAGGATGGAATCGAGGTTGACCTTGCCGCTGACCGGGACGCCTATGACCGGTCTCACGGTGTAGGAGGCGATTGCGCCGGGCAGAGCCGCGGCCATGCCCGCGACCGCGATGAAGATCTTGGCGTCGCTCTCCTCGACCATCCTCTTCACCCGCTCCGGGCTTCGATGGGCCGAGGCGACGACCATCTTCGCCTCGATGTCGAACTTCTTGAGCGTGGAGACGGCCTTCTGCCCCACCTCTAGGTCGCTCTTGCTTCCCAAAATGACCAGGACCGCGGGCATGATGCCCTCTCAAATGGTCGGAGAATAAGAAGGTTTCTAGAACTAAAAACTGAGGAAGGAAGTGGTTTGGAGGGCGATCAGCTCTTCATGATCGCCAGGAGGAACACGCCAATCGCTATCCCCGCGCCGATGACGGCCGCGATGATGTTGACGAACGCGTCCCAGATGATGGCGCTCAGGTTGGCATCCAGCTTTATCCACTGAGGCCCACCATACATGGTGGCGTATATCCAGAATATCCCAACAATCAGGCCTACGATCAGGAGAACGGCCCCGATCGCCCGGCTCTTTCCGCTCCCGAAGTAGGCAGTGAAGGCGCCAGCCAAAATCATGAACAGGCCGAATACCAGCACCAGCACCGTTAGGAAGTCCATCAGGCTCATCTTTTGTGCACCTTCTGTCTCAGAACTTAATTCCGGTAAGGGTCTTCGTGTCGATGACACCGGGGATCGATCGGATCTTGTCCACGACCACTTGCCCCAGGAGGTTGAAGTCGTCCGCCTCTATCTTCGCGATCAGATCGTACTCTCCGAAGAGAGGATGAAGCTCCACGACCTCCTTGACCTTCAGGAGCTCATTGTAGACCTCGTGCTCCTTGGCCGGTGCCGTGCTGATCAGGACGAACCCCACCGCCATTCGGTTCACCGGAGCCGGTTACGACCTTGACTCAAATAAAGCTTTCTGTAAAGGATGCGCTCGCTGGACTGTCTGGCGGAACCGGCGACGCCGCCTTGATGCTCAAAAGAAGGGCTTTGCTCGGGCTTCTACCTGCGACCAAGTCGGGACGTTCGTGAGCGATCCCCGGGCCTCGATGACGAAGGATGCGGCGGCGGCCCCGGCGATCGCGCTCTTCCTCAGGTCGTGGCCGCGGAACCTTCCGGCGTAGAATCCCGCCCTGAAGGCATCCCCCGCACCGGTCGTATCGACCACCTTCATCGGCTTCACCGCCGGCACGGTCAACGATTCCTCGCGGGTCAGTATCCTGCTCCCCCTGGAACCGAGCGTGTTGACCAGGACCTCGACGTGGTCGAGGAGCTGCTCCGGCCTGTCCAGCTTGAGGTACTTGAGCGCGGTACGAAGCTCGTTCTCGTTGCAGAAGAACACCGTCGCCCTTGAGACCGCCCGCTTGAATCTCCTCGCATCCCAGACGTGGTGGATTTCCTGGGCGGGGTCGAAGCCGATGCGCCGGCCCGCCTTCGCGCAAACGTCCATGACCTTGAGGTAATAGTCGGGTCGGCCGGTCATGATATGGACCCAGTCCGACTCCAGCGCCGCCTCGGTACGGGGAGCGAACCTCTCCATATCCCCCATCGGCCCCTGGTACACGTAGGCGATCTGGTTGTGCTCCTGATCGGAGACTATCCAGACCGTAGGGGTTTCTTCATCGGGGACCACCACCAGGTCCCTCAGATCGACCCCCAGGTCCTTCATCTGCCTGCGGAAGCCGTCGGGGAGGTCTCCTCCCACGTAGGAGCAGAGGGCGGTCGGCACGCCCAGGCTCGAGGCGATTGTGGCGACGTTCGCGCCCGTTCCTCCGTAATACGAGCGCTTCTCCTCCACGTTGACCGAGGTGTTCTTTTCCGGGAACTTCTTCAGGCTGAGGATGTAGTCCAGGTTGGTGTGACCGTAGACGCAGAGGTAGGGTCGCATCAAGTACCCTCTTGCCAGCTCGACAGGTACTTCTTCTGCGCCGGCGAGAGTTCGTCGATTCCGACGCCCAACGCTTTGAGCTTGAGGACGGCGACCTCACGGTCGATCTCCGGCGGGACGTTGTAGACGCCTGGCTTGAGCTCAGCGTGATGCAAGACGAGGTGCTCCAGGCTGAGCGCTTGTATCGAGAAGCTCATGTCCATGATCTCGACCGGATGCCCCTGGCCGGCGGCGAGGTTCATCAGCCGTCCTTCGGCGATGAGGTACGCCTTCCTGCCTTCCGGGAGCTTGTACTCGTCCACGAACTCCCTGACCCGCTTCGGCTTGCCGTACTTCTCCAACGCCTTCTTCGATATCTCGTTGTCGAAGTGGCCGGAGTTGCCCATCACGCAGCCGTCCTTCAGGACTTTCAGGTGCTGGTCCGTGATGATGTCCCGGTCCCCCGTTGCCGAGATGATGATGTCAGCGACCTTCGCTGCCTCCATCATCGGCATGACCTGGAAGCCGTCCATCTTCGCCTCGATCGCTCTGATCGGGTCGATCTCCGTCACGATGACCGTCGCCCCGAGGCCCTTCGCCCTCATCGCTATCCCCCTACCGCACCAGCCGTAGCCGGCTACGACCAGATTCTTCCCCGCGATGAGGAGGTTCGTGGCGTTCATGAAGCCGTCGAACGTGCTCTGGCCCGTTCCATAGCGGTTGTCGAATAGGTACTTCATCTGCGCATCGTTGACCGAGATCACCGGGAACTCGAGCTTGCCGGCCTTCGCCATGGAGCGCAGGCGGATGATGCCGGTGGTCGTCTCCTCATTGCCCCCCTTGATGTCCTTGAGCTGGGAACGGCGTTCCGTGTGCAGCATGTTGATCAGGTCGGCGCCGTCGTCGATGACGTACTCGGGCCTGAGGTCGAGCACCGCGTTCAGGTTCGCGTAGTACTCCTCCGTCGATTCCCACTTCTTTGCGTAGGTCTCGATGCCGTAGCTCTTGTTCAGCGCGAGCGCCACGGAATCGTCGGTGGAGAGGGGGTTGCAGCTCGCCAGTCGCACCTTCGCGCCCGCCTCGGCCAGGGTGACCGCGAGCATCCCCGTCTTCGCCTCGACGTGGAGCGCCATGCCGACGCGAGCGCCCTCAAGCGCGCCGCTCTTGATCAGCTTCTTCCGGACCGCGGCGAGGACGTCCATGTGCGAGTTCGCCCATTCCAGCCTGCGTTCGCCCTTGACCAGTAAGTCGTCGGCCATCTTCTCCCACCTGCATCCATCGTCCGTTGCTTATCCTTTGCCTTCCGTGGCGATGCTCTCGAGCCTGGCGCCCATGAACCTCACGGCCTTGGCGAGGTTCGCGGCGTTGTCGAAGGCGGCCAGGACCCTCTCCCTCTCGCTCGCCCTCTTGAGCCCAGGCACTGCCTTGGTCATGTTCGGGATGGCCCTGGTGACCTCGTCGACCACGGCGACCGTCGCCGCCCGGGAGGAACGGGAGAGGGGGTTCAGGTCCACCACGATCACCTTCTTTCCAGCGCGAACGAGCGCCTCCGCCCTATCCCCGTCCTCGAGCGGAACGAGGACGATATCGGCCGAGAACACGCCCTCACGCTCGCAGAGAGTCCTATCGGAAGCGATGCCCGGAAGTCTCGCCGTCTGATTCCTGCCCAGCACATCCCTCCCGCCAGCGTCCTCCATGAACGATACGATCAGCTCGACCCTTTTCTTGGTGCGGTGGAACAGATTGACCTCGATCCTCGAACCGGTGGCCTCGGCCAGGTCGACCACCTCCTTGGAGCAGAGGGCGGCCGTATTCCCGTTCACCGAGACCACGGGCCTCTTGGCAGAGAGCAGAAGGGCGGTCGCGGCAGTCTCTGCCTCCCTCGCAGGCCCCGTTGTCGCCTCGCCGAGAATGTAGTCGAACGCCTCGCCCCGTCCATGGGCGATGAGTCCAGAGGGCGACACGATCCCCTTCCGCACCGCCTCAACCATCATCTCCCTGGTGACGAGCGAGCGGTAGCGGGGATGTTCCTTCGAAATCTCCACGCGCCTAATCCTGCGACGCGGGATAAGGATTTGTCGTCTCCGGCCGGCCGAACCGCCGGAAGGGTTAAGCCCTGACGCCTGGCATCTTTAAGTGAGAGGAGTCACCGATGGACCGCCGTAGGAGGGAAATGTTTTTCATCGGCTGGCGCAAAGGTAATATAGTTTTGCAGAATCCTTAAATAGTATTAACGGCTTGACGGGCTTAACAATCGCGGAAACGACGAGGAGCCCCAGGCATGAAACTTCTTGGAGAGGTCAGTGAAGTGACCCACGAAGGAAAGCTCATCGTCAAAGGCACTTTTGCACCACATCCCAGGGACAGAGTGTTCGACGGACGCAAGCGGCCCCTAGGCCAAGTCTATAGGATCTTCGGACCAGTGAAGGCGCCGTACGTTTCCATCCAGGTTTCCAGCGATCAAAGCCTGCTATCGGCAGTCGGCAAGCAGGTCTATGTGGAGGAGGCAGTAAATGGCAAAGGCGGTAAAGGAAGGAACTGATGAGATAGAGCGCTGCCCGGAGTGCAACAGCGGGCACCTCGTCCGTGACTACGAACGGGGCGAACTCATCTGCGAGGAGTGCGGACTCGTCATCGATGACCAGTTCATCGATCAGGGGCCGGAGTGGAGGGCGTTCGACGTCGAGCAGGGCGAGAAGCGGGCAAGGACCGGCGCCCCCATGACGTACACCATCCACGACAAGGGGCTCTCGACCGAAATCTCCTGGAAGAACAAGGACTCCTACGGCAAGAGCATCCCCACCAGGAACCGCGCCCAGCTGTACCGCCTGAGGAAGTGGCAGCGGAGGATCAGGGTCTCCAATGCCACCGAGCGCAACCTGGCCTTCGCCCTGAGCGAACTGGACCGGATGGCCTCGGCGATGGGGCTGCCGCGCAACGTGCGCGAGACCGCGGCGATGGTTTACCGGAAGGCGGTCAACAAGAACCTCATCCGCGGCAGGAGCATCGAGGGCGTCGTCGCAGCCTCGCTGTACGCCGCGTGCCGGCAGTGCAACGTTCCGCGCACGCTCGACGAGGTCGCGAACTCGTCCCGTGTCGGGAGGAAGGAGATCGGCCGCACCTACAGGTTCATGACCCGCGAGCTGAAGCTCAAGCTGATGCCCACCCGGCCGCAGGACTACGTGCAGCGCTTCTGCTCCGAGCTCAAGCTCAGCGGAGAGGTGCAGTCGAAGGCGGCCGAGATCCTGAAGGACGCGGCGAAGAAGGAACTCACCTCCGGGAGGGGGCCGACCGGCGTGGCCGCGGCGGCGATCTACATCGCGAGCATCCTCTGCAACGAGAGGCGCACGCAGCGCGAGGTCGCTGACATCGCGGGAGTGACCGAGGTCACCATCAGGAACCGGTACAAGGAGCTCACCGAGAAGCTCGGAATAGAGATACAGCTCTAGACAATTGGCCAGGCCGCGCTCGAACCCGCGGCCTGACTAGATATTTATTTATCAGGCTGAGGCAATCCAGCGCGAGGTGTTCCGTTGGTGAAAAAGAAGTTCATCTTCAAACCGATCGCGATTCTGCTCGTCATCGCCGGCTTCTTCACCTTCGCCGCTTCCGTCGACATCTTCATCCTGAAATCGACCGCGGCCTACGGAACGCTCGCCGGCGTGGTCATCATCCTCGGATACTTCATCCTCGCCGGGCTCGAGATCAGCCTGTTCCGCTCCGTCTACCGCACCGAGGTGGGAAGTTGGAAGGGGATATTCAACACCCTTGTGATGGCCGTCCTGGCAAGGGCCTTCCTTGTCTGGACCAACTGGAACGTCCTCCAGAGCCCATCGTTCCGTGTCGACTATTCCGACATACTCAAGGCGCTCGAGACGTCGGACGCTTTCCTGTTCTTCGTTCTCAATATCTTCTTCCTCGCCGTCGAGGTCCTCGCCATCGTCCTGATGATGACGAGCAAGGAATTGTTCATGCCGACGGAGGAGGAGAAGGCGGCTGCCCTGAGGAGGTTCGGCGGCCAAATGGTCAAGACGGTCTCCGAGTGCCCGAGCTGCCACGCGCTCATCGAGAAGGACTGGATCCTATGCCCGGAGTGCGGGAAGACGCTGCCCCGGACCTGCGCCAAGTGCGGAACGGCGCTCGTCGGCATGGTCGCGAAGTGCCCCAACTGCGGCGCGGAGGTGGCGAACCTGGAGGCCCTCCGACACTCGATCAGCACGCTGAAGAAGATCGCCGAAGAGGAGGCGAAGCCGGAGGCGCGTTCGGTTAGGTACGCAAGGCTCGCGGAGGAGTACCTGAAGGCGGGTGACCTCGAGGACGCGATCGAGACCTACAAGAAGGCCATCCACTTCACCGAGTTCACCCGGAAGCAGAGCAACTTCATGGTCAAGATGGCGACCGTCCTGCAGAGCGCGGGTAGGGACTCCGAGGCCTTCCAGATCCTGGACGCAGCGCTCGAGCTCGACCCCGAGGACGCGGCCGGCGCCAAGGCGATGAAGATGCAGCTCGAGGCGCATGGCATCTACCTAGAGGCGAAGAAGGAGCACGAGGCGAGGAACGACGCCGACGCGCTGGCGAAGCTCGAGAAGGCCATCGAGCTCGACCCCCAGGACGTTCATGGAGAGAAGGCGTTGAAGGGCGAGATCGAGGCGCTGGCGTTGATCGAGAAGGCGAAGGAAGCGGTGCAGGGCGGCAAGAACGACCAGGCCGTTCAACTACTGGAACAGGCGGTCAAGGCCGACGTCGGAAAGAAGACGACCGCTTCCGCCGAGCTGGGAAAGCTCGCTCCCAAGGGCCGCAAGAAGAAGACCTAGGGACGGACCCTTCTCAGTCTGACGTACTCGACTTCCCTCGAAGTGACGGTCGCGATCAAGATGTCCTTCTTCACTCCGTGGGCCAGCCTTACCGCGCGCGAGATCTCGGGCCAGGTCGACTCGTAGCCCCCGGGGACGGCGTGAACCAGATATCTCGAGTGGTGGTCCTCCGGAGCGCCGTCGTAGACGCGGAAGTGCGTCCCGTACTTGAAGCCGGTCTTGACGACCAGGCCACGCGCGCGCATGTCGTCGTAGGCCCTGAGCCTCAGCTCGAAGTCGGGCTGCACCTCCTCCGCCTTCTTCTTGAACGCCGAGAGCTGGACCTTCTTGCCTGTGCCTCGCGTCGTGAGCGTTACTCTCCCAGCCTTCATCAGGTGAGCCGCCTCGATCAATGATAGCTGCAGAACGCGCCCGATCTGCTTTCCGTAGAAACCGTGCTCGTGCAGGTCCTTCCCGGCCTCTACCGGGACGAAGACCCTGTCCTTCAGAATGAACGCCTCCACCGGCTCGGCGGCGTACCCATCCTCCGATTGGCCCTTCGGGTCGGCCTTCGAGGCCTGATAGTAGGTGATGTCACCCTCCTCGTCCACGACCCCGAGCATGAGCTCCTTCCTCGTCCGCGCCGACGTCTCGCTGAGCCGCAGCATGTCCCGGATCCTGAACGTCGCCCTCTCGGAGAGGGCGTTCACCCAGTGTTTCGTCTGGGACGTGGAGGGCGTCCCTCCCCTGGGGTAGACCCGGAAGTCGAAATCGCCCGCGTCGGCCTTGACGATATACCCCCTCTGTCTGAGGTCGCGGTAGACAATGTAGTGGATCTCGAAGTCCTGGAGCAACCGGGCCGCCCGTCGGATGAGCTCGGTGTTGTCGATCTCCCGGCCCTGTTCGACGACCTTCAGCCTGTCGCTCTCCAGGAGGAACAACGCCTCGAGCAGGTCGAGCTCAAGGCCTCCGCCTGGCCGGGGGTAGCCGTAGAAGCCTTTGTTGTAAATCTGGCTTCCCTCCGATTGGTCATCGATGATGACCGACTCACCGACTAGCTCACCGGGCATGCTCGCTCGTAAGCGAATGTCCCCTGGTAATACTATTCCTTCCTCCATCAGACGGCGGGTCTTCGGCTACGTCCCTTCGGGCGAAACGTCCATATATCGGGGCCGCCTGTTTACAACTTCAAGTTGTTAACGACGTGAGAGAATGAGCGAGCTGCCAAATCTGGACATGCTGCTGTCGGTGATCGAGAACCCGACCCGGAGGAGGATCCTGATGGCCCTCGTCAGGGAGCCCCACTATCCTCTGCAGCTGTCGAAGGAACTGGGCATGAGCCAGCAGGCCGTGATGAAGCACCTGAAGCTGCTGGAGACCATGAACCTGGTGCGTTCGTACCCCGAGCAGAGCGACCAGGGTGGGCCCGCCAGGAAGCGATACGTTCCGACGACGAAGTTCACGATCATCGTCGACTTCGGCCCCGGGCTCTTCGATGCCGAGCTGGTCACGGTGGCGATAAGGGATGTCGACCGTGAGGAGGAGTACGCCGAAGAGGGCGCCAACGAGCTGATGGGGGTAGGTGAGAAGGCCAACCAACTGAGGGACATGGTCGCCGGCATTGACAGCGAGCTTGAGGGCCTCCAGACATCGAGGGATCGGCTCATCGAGATGAAGGAAAGGGCACTGGAGGAGGCCGCCCACCTAGCCGAGAATCAGATAGACGATTACCAGGTCAGGCGCATCGTCTTCGAATACATTAAGAGGCCGGAACTGACACCTGAGCAAGTAGCCGAGCTCTTGGACCTCCGCGACGAGGTGGTCCATGAGACGATCAGCAAACTGAGGAGCGTGAAGTGAATGGCCAAGGAGAAAGGATGTGCCGAGGACTGCGCGAAGCAGCTCGAGAAGATGCTTGAGAACTTGGGCAAAGAGCTTGACAAGGCCGCCAAGAGCGTGGACCGCGCGGGCAGACAGGTCTATGAGAACATGCCCAAGGAGCTCAAGGACGCGGGCAAGCGTCTGAACAATGTCGCAGACGCGGTGGCCAAGGATGTCGGGCAGGACGTGCCGAAGATCCAGAAGGAGATCGACAACCTGGGCAGAAGGATGGAGCAGTACGTCCGCGATGTCCGTGATGCGATGAGGTCGGAGCGCAAAGGCAATAAATAGAAGTTCTTACATTCTCTGATGCTAGTCACAAGTTATCAACTAATGGTTAATAACTACGACCATTAACGCCTGGACAGGGTGGAAACATGGCAGAAGAGAAGGACGAGAAGAAGAGGCAGGAGGTCGCCCCCTACAGGGTCTATGGACCCTGGCTGTGGAGGCCGTGGGGCCCATCGAGCATGCTGCGCGAGATGGAGAGGATGATGGAGGATATGGATGTTCCTGGCTGGAGGCCGGTGGTCGCCGCCATGACCCGCTATCCCGCGGTCGACGTCAAGGATGAGGGAGACAGGTATGTCGTCAAGGCAGACCTGCCGGGGATAGGAAAGGAGGACGTGAACGTCACCATTGGCGAAGGGGTCCTCGAGATCTCGGCGAAGCGGGAGAGCAGTGAGGAGACGGAGAAGGAGGGCTACATCCGCAAGGAGCGCGGCTACATCAATTACAGCCGGCGATTGGTGCTTCCGGAGGATGCGAGCGAGGACGACGTCGATGCGAGCATGGACGAAGGGGTGCTGACGCTCGCCATAAAGAAGAAGAAGCTCCCGGAACAGGAAAAGAAGAAGAAGGTCGAGGTGAAGTGAGAGACCCGACCCGTGCGCTCTAGAATCACAGATCAGGAAGAATAATATGGACTCGTCAGAGAAAGTGCTCAAGGTCGCGGAAGCGAAGTCGAAGGATGCCAGTAGAGGCATAGCCCGGGTCGACCCGGCCGTCATGGACGTGCTCGGTCTCACCCCTGGGGACGTCATCCAGATAGAGGGCAAGAAGCGCACGGTCGCGATAGTCTGGCCGGGATACCCGGAGGACGCAAACCGCGGCCTCATCCGCATCGACGGCATGATCCGCCGGAACGCCGAGACGAGCATCGACGAGAAGGTCGCGATCAGGAAGGTCGTGGTCAAGGAGGCCCAGAAGATAACCTTCGCCCCGACCGAGCAGCTGCGCATCATGGGGGGCGAGGAGTACCTCAACCAGTCCCTCGAAGGCAGGGCGGTGACCCGCGGTGACGTGGTCGAGATCAACGTCATGGGCCGCCGCATCGACCTGGTCGTCTCCTCCTATGCTCCCGGGGCGGACGCGGTCCTGGTGAACCGCGCCACGGAGGTCAAGATCAGCGAGAAACCCGCCACCGAGGACGTCACGAACATCCCCAAGGTCACGTACGAGGACATCGGGGGGCTGAGCGATGAGGTGAAGAAGGTCCGCGAGATGATCGAGCTGCCGCTCAGGCATCCCGAACTGTTCGAGCGCCTCGGAGTGGAGGCGCCGAAGGGGGTGCTCCTTCACGGGCCGCCGGGCACGGGAAAGACGCTTCTGGCGAAGGCCGTCGCGGGCGAGACGAACGCCAATTTCGTCTCGATTGGCGGGCCAGAGATCATGAGCAAGTTCTATGGCGAGTCGGAGGAACGCCTCAGGGAGATATTCAAGCAGGCCGAGGAGAACGCG
The DNA here is from genome assembly GCA_028679935.1 of Methanomassiliicoccales archaeon. Next base: position 12,791 of record JAJRAL010000037.1, read on the forward strand.
CCGACCATCATATTCATCGACGAGATCGACTCGATCGCGCCGAAGCGGGACGAGGTGAGCGGCGAGACCGAGAGGAGGGTCGTCGCCCAGCTACTTGCCCTGATGGACGGCCTCGAATCGAGGGGAAAGGTGGTGGTCATAGGGGCCACCAACCGGCCGAACGCCCTCGACCCGGCCATAAGGAGGCCGGGCAGGTTCGACCGCGAGATCGAGATCAACATCCCGAACCGCGACGGACGTCTCGAGATACTGCAGATACACACGCGCGGCATGCCGCTGGCCAAGGACGTCGACCTGGAGAAGCTGGCGGACCTGACCCACGGCTACGCCGGGGCGGACCTTTCGGCCCTCTGCAAGGAGTCGGCCATGCACTCGCTGCGCCGGATCCTGCCGGAGATTGACCTGGAGGCCGAGCTCATCCCGGTCGAGGTGCTCAACAAGATCGTTGTGAAGAAGGCGGACTTCTTCGACGCCCTCCGCGAGATGCAGCCCTCCGCCCTGAGGGAGGTGCTGGTCGAGAGGCCGAACCTCCACTGGGACGACATCGGCGGGCTGGAGGACGCGAAGCGGGAGCTGCGGGAGGCGGTCGAGTGGCCGTTGAGCTACGGGCCGGTCTTCGACCACATGCATGCGGTGCCGCCCAAGGGTATATTGCTTTACGGCCCGCCCGGAACGGGCAAGACCATGCTGGCCAAGGCCGTGGCGACGGAGAGCGAGGCGAACTTCATCAACGTGAAGGGGCCGGAGTTCCTGTCGAAGTGGGTCGGTGAGAGCGAGAAGGCGGTCCGCGAGACGTTCCGCAAGGCAAGGCAGGCTTCGCCCTGCATCATATTCATGGACGAGATCGATTCGATCGCCCCGACCAGGGGCGGTGACGTCGACAGCCACGTCACCGAGAGGGTGATCTCGCAGTTGCTCGCGGAGATGGACGGGCTCGAGTCGCTCAACAACGTCGTGGTCATCGCCGCGACGAACCGGCCCGACATGCTGGACCCGGCGCTCCTGCGCCCGGGAAGGTTCGACCGGTTGGTAAGGATCGGTCCTCCGGACCTGGAGGCGAGGAAACAGATACTCAAGGTCCACACCAAGGAGCGCCCGCTCGCCGCTGACGTAGACCTGGACGAGCTCGCGCGGCGCACCGACGGCTTCACCGGCGCCGACATAACCGCGGTCGTCAACGAGGCCACGATGCTCGCGATACGCAAGCTCGTGGCCAAGCACGCCGAGATCAAGCCGGAGCTCCTGAAGAAGGAGAGGATCGGCATGGACAGCTTCGAGGAGGCGCTCAAGCGGGCCAAACCAGTGGCGCGCACGGAGCTCGGCAAGTACGAAAAGATAGTCAAGGACTTCGAATACGTGAGGTGATGGCATGGCCAGGGATGAGCGGAAGAGAAGAGGCGACTGGAACGACTTCTTCGAGGAGTTCGACCAGGAGTTCAGCGAGATGAGGGATCGGTTCGACCAGATCATGGAGGGCTTCGTGAACGGGGAACTCGATGCAGAGAGCAGGCCCCTCATCTACGGCTTCTCGATGCGGGTCGGCGGCGATGGCGTCCCGGTGATCCAGGAGTTCGGCAACACGACGGGCGCGACCCAGACCGGAGAGAAGGATCTGCTGCGGGAACCGCTGACCGACATCATCGAATCGGACGACAAGGTTCGGGTGATCGTGGAACTCCCCGGCGTCGAGAAGAATGACATCAGGCTGAATGCCGACGGCCGGACGCTCGAGATCGAGGTCGAGAACCCGGACAAGAGGTTCAGCAAGCACCTCGACCTGCCTTGCGATGTCCGCCCGGGCAGCGCGAAGGCCAACTACAAGAACGGAGTCTTGGAGGTCGTCCTCACCCGGAGGGCACCGAAGCGGAAGGGGAAGGCGATCCCGGTCGACTGACCGTCAAGCCAGGCAGATGCGGTCCGCCAAACGATTATATAGAAGTACTGCCTGCTAAGTAGCGTGCACAGGGAAGAGCTGATCGCCCAGGTGAGGGAGACCCTCGGCCGCGCTGGCTTCTACGTCTCGAAGCCGCTGAACATGCGCAGCATCAGCTTCGACATCGTGGCGAGGAGGGACAAGTCGCTCCTCATCATCAAAATCCTATCGAATGTTGACGCGTTCTCCAAGGAGAACGCCGACGAGATGAAGGCGCTCGCCGAGGCGTTGCAGGCCTCACCCCTGATGATCGGAGAGCGCTCCGGCTCGGGGCCGGTGGAGGACGGCATAGTCTACAGCCGATTCTCAGTGCCGATCATATGCGTCCAGACCCTCTCGGACTATCTGCTGGAGGGCGTCCCGCCATTCATCTTCGCCGCGCCGGGCGGGCTATACGTCAAGCTCGACAGCCTCGCGCTCCGGAAGCTGAGGGACGAGAGGGGGATCAGCCTCGGGAATCTCGCCGAGGTCGCTGGCGTCTCGCGCCGAACGATCCAGATGTACGAATCGGGCATGGGGGCGATGATCGAGGTCGCCGTCCGACTCGAGGATTACCTGAAGCAGCCGATGGTCGTCCCGGTCGATATCCTGGACTACCGTCACTCGGAGCAAATGCCGACGCCTCCGGACCCCGCCTCCATGGATGATTTCACGAGACAGATCTTCGTCAGACTGAAGGAGATGGGCTTCTCCGTCGTACCCACGGCGAAGTGCCCCTTCGAGGCGCTCACGAAGGACCATGAGGTGCTCATCCTGACGGGAGTGGGGCACAAGGAGACGAAGCTGGTAGAGAAGGCCAAGGTCGTCTCCGACCTCGGCAAGATCACGGAGACGCGTTCGGTCATCTTCATCGAAAGGGTGAAGTCAAGGTCAAGCATCGAGGGCACGGCTCTAATCGGGAGGGACGAGCTCAAGGTCATGGACGAAACGACCAAGCTCTTCCATCTGGTCGAGCAGAGAAGCAGTGACTCCGATGCGAAGCGCTAGAATCGGCACATCCACGGTCCAGGTCCTTGGGGTGCTCAAGGGGCTGGTCTCCGAATCAAGCAAGGTCGAGGAGGCCGTCTCCGCCTGGAGCCCCGATGCCGTTGGGATGAGCGTCTCGGCGGAGGAGTTGGGGGCGCTGAAGGTGAAGGAGGACTACTCGCTCTACGAGATGTCCACCCTGGAGGAGGTCTACTCCGTCTACATGGAGAGCTTCGGACCGATCTCGCTGCCCACCCCGGCATACGTCAGGGCACTCGACCTCTGCCAGGAGAGGGGAATCCCAATCGAGGCAGTGGACCTGAGCGATGCGGACTTCACCGAGGCGTACTGCCAGCTAATAGGTGCCACCGAGATGGTGAGGGAGGCCTTCTTCACGCGAAGCATCGGGCGGAAGAAGTTCGACATATCATCGCCGGAGTCGTTCGCCCTGGACTGGGACCGCCGCCTGAACAAGGCTAAGGGGTTCAGGCAGCTCGAAATGGAGAGGGAGGAGCACATGGCGCAGAGGATTTTCGAGCTCGCCGACAAGCATTCCATCATCCTCGCCGTCATCGAGTACGAGCGCTCCGATCGGGTGGCAGACCTCCTCGAAGAGAAGGAGAAGGTCAGGACCGCCGGAACGGCCTAGGCGACGCACTTTACCATGCAGGATTTTTATAGCCAGCAGGGCTTGCCTGTCTGATGGCGGAGAAGACCGACCTGGCAACGAGGTTCACCGAGCGGGTCGACCGCTTCGTGACCTGGCTGGAGAAGGACCGTCTCTCGATCGTCGCCATCTTCGTCTATGTGATCATCGTCGCCACGATCAGGGACCTTCTCGAGTACCTGCTCCTCGATCAGGCGTTCGTCACCACCCCCCACCCCTGGATCTTCAGCATCGCGCACCACGTCTCCTTCTACATCGTCGTCTTCCTCGGACTGATCTTCCTTCTTTCCGCGTTCTCCGGCAGGGGAGTGAGACGGGTCACGAACTTCGTGGTCATGTTCTGGTGGATCATCATCCTACCACCGCTCATCGACCATTACATCGGCGGGCTGAACACCAACTACGCCTACTTCTCGATCACCGACTTCATCAACGCCTTCTTCCACTTCAGCGGCGAGACGTTCCACATCGGCCAGGCGACCGAGGTCATCGTCATCCTTTTCGCGCTCTTTGCCTACACGATCTGGACGCAGAAGGAGCTCTGGCACTCGATCCGGGACAGAGGTCTGCTCGCCCTCCGCGTCGGGTTCCTGGTGTTCTTCACCTTTCTCTCGATGTTCATCATCGCCACGCCGGCGACCTTCCTGCCGGTCGGCTTCGTCGGCACAATACCGGAGTTCCCGGCGTTCGACCTGACGAGGTACTACCAGTATCCCCTCTTCCTCATGGTCTACTACCTCGTCGCGGGCATCATCATCTCTCTGGCCATCTACTACTTCGCCATGAAGAGCACGTTCGGCAACGTGCTGAGGAGCATGAGGCCGGCCCAGACGCTCTTCTTCGGGGCGGTGGTCGCCGCTGGCATTGTCACCGGCTGGATGA
>JAJRAL010000171.1 GCA_028679935.1 Methanomassiliicoccales archaeon
ACGTCGTGGGTCGACATCAGCACGGTCATCCCGGTCTGGTTCAGCTCGTCGGCGAGTTCGAGCACCTCGTGCACCATCCTCGAATCTAGGCCGGCCGTCGGCTCGTCCATCATCAGCACCTTCGGCTTCATCGCCAGGGCCCCCGCCAAGGCGACCCTCTTCCTTTGCCCGAAGGAGAGCTGCTGCGTCGGCCGCTCCCTCACCGCCTCGAGATCGACGAGGAAAAGCGCCTCCTCCACCCTTCGCTCCACCTCCTTCCTCTCGAGCCCGAGGTTCAGCGGCCCGAAGGCGACGTCCTCCTCGACTGTAGTGGAGAATATCTGATCATCGGGGTTCTGGAGCACGACCGCCACGTCCTCCCTCAGTCGGGCGAGGCTCTTCGCGTCGTACGACAATCTCTTGCCACCGTAGAGCACCTCGCCCGATCTGGGCTTGAGCACTCCGTTGAAGTGCAGGAAGAGGGTCGATTTGCCGGAGCCGTTGGAGCCGAGCAGCACGGTCTTCTTGCCGCGCGGTACCGTGACCGAGACGTCCTTTAGCGCGACCGTTCCGTTGGCGTAGGCGAAGTTCAGTCCCTTTGTCTCGAGTATCGCTTCGTTCATCTCATCACATTCCGAGCAGGTGCAGTCCGGCAATCAGGTAGTTCACGGTCAGGAGCCCCCCGAAGACGAGGAAGGGCAGCACGACCCAGGCGGCATTCAGACGGGCGGGCGAACGGTATGACGGGAAGTCCCCGCGGAAGTTGCGCGCCTTCAGCGCGTTCTCGGAGCGGTCGGCGACCTCGAGGGAGCGTATGAAGAGGCCGACGGCGAGCTTCCCGGTCGTGCGGAACTTGTTCCTCAGGCCGCGGAAGCCGACCCGGCATTGCGCCGCCATGTACATCGTGTCCAGCTGTTCCAGCAGCAGGAAGGAGTAACGGTAGACGAGCACGACGAGCTCCGCGAGATAGGCAGGCACGCGCAGCTGCCGCAGCGCCTGGGCGAAGTACGGGATCGGCGTGGAGGTGGCGAAGAACAGCATCACCATCACCCCGGCCATCGCCTTCACGAAGACCAGCGCGGCGAGCTGCGCACCCTCGGCGTAGATCGCGATGTGGACCCCGAGTACGTCGAAGGCGAGCAGCGGCGTGCCGGAGCCGCCGGTGACAAGGGCGATCAGGATGGCGCTCACCGCGAAGATCACGACCGCGTCGAGGAAGGCGAGCACTATCGAGCGCGGCAGCTTGAGGTGGTTCGAGTAGAAGGTCAGGAGAACGCCTATGGCGAGCACGACCAGCGGCACGAAGATGTTGCCGGAGACGAGGGAGGCGAGGAGCAAGGCGATCATCAAGGCGAGCTTCCCCAGCGGCGGCCAGTCACGGGCCGGCGAGGAGTACGCGAGCTCGCCGATCGAAACGTTGCCCGGGTGGGCCTTCGGCTTCTTCTCGCCCCTCTTCCGCGAGCGCCGGAGCATATAGACGATGATCCCGAGGCCGATGAGCGCCTGGACCGCGAGAAGGATGTAGACCTGGTCGGGGCTAGGCGTCCACGGGCTGGCGAACCACTGCTGGAAACCCCCGGTGATTTCCTGGATCGCCTTCGACGCCTGGTCGTCGCTCCCCACGAATCCCGAGCCTGGATTGAGGACGAAGGCGAGGCCGATGATCCCGACGACCATCGCGATGCCGAGGGCGTAGACCGCCTTCCGGTTCTTGATTCCCTTCCCGACCTTGACCTTCCCTTCGAGCGCGTCGGGTCGTGCCTTCGCCATGAAGTCGAAGAAGATCACCATCAGGATGCCCTCCGCGATCGCGATCGGAACCTGGGTGATGGCGAAGATGACGAAGAAGGTGTAGAACGAGGCGAAGATGGAACCGCCGCTCGGGAAGGCGAGCGCGAGCTGGAACGAGGTGACGACGTACGTCACGAAGTCGGCGAGGAAGGCCGCCATGAACACCGAGGGCGCCATCGAGATGCCGGAGCGCTGCATCACGCGGAAAACGGCGTAGGCGACCATCGGGCCGGCGATGCCCATCGAGAAGACGTTCGCGCCGAGCGTGGTGAAGCCCCCGTGGGCGATGAGCAGAGCCTGGAAGATGAGGACGATGAAAGCGAGAACGGCGGTGACCGCCGGCCCGTAGAGCACGGCGGAGAAGCCGGTGCCGGTCGGATGAGAGGAGGAACCGGTGACGGGCGAGGGGATCTTGAGCGCGCTGAGCACGAAGATGTAGGCGCCGGCGACCGCCATCGTCAGCTTCTGCTCCGGATGCTCCCTGAAGATCGTGCGTATCTTGTAGGCGCCGTAGACGACGAAGGGGAGCGCGAGCAGCCACCAGAAGAGGCACCAGAACCAGGGGAGCATCCCCTCCATTATGTGCGTCTTTCTTCACACTCCCGGCACAGCCCAGTGAGCCGGAGCGACCATCGGTTCACGGTCATCCCCGTCTGCTTCTCGATGTCGGAGATGCGCAGTTCGTATGGCACGCACACGAGCTTGCCGCACCTCTCGCACTCGAAATGGGCGTTGGTGTAGGGATGCCGGACGAAGGCCTGGACCGAGCCCTTCGGTATCTCAGAGACGAGGCCCTCGCGGGCGAGCTTGTTCAGGTTGCGGTAGACGGTGCCAAGAGAGATGCTCGGCAGCTTCTTTCGCGCCTCGGCATAGACCTCGTCGGCGTCCAGGGGCGAGCCGCTCGAATAGACGATATCTATGATCACCTTGAGCTGTCTCGTCCACCTCGAAGGGCTCCCCGGCATATCAGTAATGATTATCATTTAGAGTATAAAGTGATTTTCCTTCCGACGCAGATCGGACCGCTTCTGGCGAGGATCGAAATCGCGCCACTCCCCCCGGGCTCGGACAAGGTACTTATACGCGCCATTCTTTTCGGTAACACGAAACTGAAAATCGTGTTATTGGGAGTATCAAGATGCACATCCCCGACGGCCTGATGTCCCCCGAGGTACTGGCGGCAGGTTGGGTCCTCGCGCTTCCGGCCGTCGCTTGGGCCGTCACCAAGGTGAACAAGACCATTGACGAGAGGGTCGTCCCGTTCATGGCTATCCTCGCTGCCGGCATCTTCGTAGCGCAGATGGTCAACTTCCCTATCGGCGGAGGGACGACCGGCCATCTGATCGGCGCGGCGCTCGCCGTCGCACTGCTCGGCCTTTGCGGTGGCATCCTTGTCATGACCGTCATTCTGATCATCCAGGGCTTGGTCTTCGGCGATGGCGGAATCACTGCGATGGGACTGAACGTTCTCAACATGGCCGTCATCGCACCCCTGGTCGCCTGGATCATCCTCATGGCGGTGCCGGAGAGGAGGAGGACGCTCGCCGTTCCGTTGGCGGCCTGGGCCTCGGTCTTCGTCGCGGCGACCGCATGCGGGGTTCAGCTCGCCGTTTCCTTCTGGCTCCACCCGGGACAGTACGGGATCGACGGGGCGATCGCGATCCCGACGATGATGCTGACCCACGCGGTGATCGGGGTGGGTGAGGCCGCGATCACCGGCGGCATCGTATTGTACCTCTCGAAGGTGGCGCCGGAGGTCTTGGCGATGAGGCCGAGGAAGGCCAAGGAGGCCGACGCCTGATGCGACGAAGGCATCTCTTCGCGGCGATCGGCATCCTACTTATCTTCGCCCTTGCCCTCACCGCCTACTTCGCCTGGTCGGCTGGCCTCCCCGACGGCCTCGAGAAAGTCATGGAGGACCAGGGGGCGAGCGAGAGCGATCCGGTCTACCACGCCCCGCTGGACTATGGGTCCGACTATCTCACGATGCTGCTGATGGGCATCATCGGCTTCGCGGTCGTTCTGATTGCGACCTACCTGCTGCTACGGATCGGAAGGGCGAAGGCGGGGACGACAAGGAAGAGGGACGGACAATGAGCCACCTCGACGTCGACCAGTTCGCTCAAGCCTCGAGGTTCTTCCGGATCGATGCACGTGTCAAGCTGATCTGCACCGTCGGCCTCGCGGTGGTCGCCGCCCTGCTCACCTCGTTCTGGGCGATCGCGCTTCTGTTCGCGTTCGTCGTCCTGATGACGATCGTCTCCGGGCTGCCGGCCCGCCACCTTCTCCGCAACTACGCCTACGCGCTCGTCTTCATCCTATTCGCGACGCTGACGATGCTCCTGACCTCAGGCGTAGAGGCGGCCGCCGCGATGTTCATGCGCATCTCCGCCTCGGTGCTCGCCCTGATACTCCTCGTTGCGACGACCCCGTTCTTCCAGCTGCTGGAGGCGCTGCACGCTCTGCACATGCCGCGCATCCTGTGCTCGCTCATCATGTTCACGTACAGGTTCATCTTCGTCCTGCTGGAGGAGGTGAGCCACATGAACCTCGCGAGGAAGGCGCGGGGGTTCGAGGGCGGTCGCAACGTGCTCGACAGGGAGGCGTTCGGCACGCTCTCCGCCACGATGGGGATGGCCTTCGTCCGCGCCTACTCGCGCGCCTCCAACATCTACGACGCCCTGTTGAGCCGGGGATACTCAGGCGAAATCCGGATGCGGGGGATGAAGCGGGCCGGCGGTCCCGAGGTCGTCCTGGCGGCCGTGTTCGTGCTCGCCGGGATGGCGGCAATCCTCGTGCAGATGGGGGTGCTTTCCTGGCCGCTCTGAAGCTCGAGAACGTCTGCTTCAGCTATCCCGACGGCCGCTTGGCGCTGAAGGACGTATCGTTCGAGATACGGGCGGGCGAACGGGTGGCCCTCGTCGGTCCGAACGGTGCCGGCAAGAGCACGTTGCTGCACATCCTCGCCGCCCTGAGTCTGCCGAGCTCGGGGGACTGCGAGATCGGCGGAACGAGGCTGGACAAGAGGACGGCGCCGGCAGCGAGGAGACACGTCGGCCTGCTGTTCCAGGACCCGGACGACCAGATCTTCATGCCGACCGTGCGCGAGGACATCGCATTCGGCCCCTCGAACTACGGTCTCGGAGAGGAAGAGACGCGCCATCGTGTCGATGAGGCGATGCGAGCGACGTCGGTCCAGGACCACGCCGACCGCGTCCCGCACCACCTGAGCATCGGCGAGAAGAAGCGGGTAGCGATCGCCGGGTTGCTTGCGATGTCCCCGGAGATCCTCTTGCTGGACGAGCCGACGGCGAACCTAGACCCCCAGGGCAGGAGGGAATTGATGAACGTCCTGAGGGCGAGCGAGGCGACCATGATCATCGCGACGCACGATCTCGGCGTGGCGTTCGAGCTCGCCGACCGCGTCATCGTGCTGAAGGGCGGGGTCCTCTTCGACGGGGACCTCAGGCCGCTGATGAGACGCCGGGACATCATCGCCGAGGCGAGGCTGGAACTGCCCTCCTTCGCCAAGCTTATGGAATCGTGGTCCGAGCGGACCGGGGCGAATGTGCCGCCGCCGTTGACCGTCGAGGAGGCGCTCGAAGTGCTCGCGCCGAGACAGTCAGATCGCGAGTGATACAGGATCATTTCGGCTTGCGGAGCACGACCTCGTACAGCTTCTTGACGAACGGCGGCGAGGTGTCGTCGAACTCCCTCACCGAAACGATCTCGTAGCCCTTCGCCAGACGTTTGATCTTCTCCGGATCGTAGAAGTGCACGACGAAGCCCATCGGGTTCTTGTACATGTCCTCGCCCACGTGCTCGAACTTCCGGAAGTGCGGATCATGCTCGTTGCGCACCGAGTAGACGTTCAATCCTCCCGGCTTGAGCACGCGGAGGCACTCCTTGAGGATGAGCGCCGCCTCTTCCTCCTTGAGCTCCATGCAGAAGAACATGTGGCTGTAGACGGCGTCGATCGAGCTATCCGGCATCGGGATCCCCAGGCGGACGTCCTGTACCTTCGGGGCTACCAGGTCGTCGAGCCTCATCTGCTTCGCCGTCTCGCTCATCTGGCATATGCCGGTCGCGGAATAGTCCATCGCCACGACCTGGAGCCCGGCGTTCGCGAACAGCCACGTGTCCCTGCCCTGGCCGCAACCGAGCTCCAGGACGGAGCGCGTCCCCTGCGCCAAGAACAGCTTGAGGGCGCTGACCGCGAGCTCGCTCGGTTCCTTGCCGAAGAACTCCGGCTGCGAGTACGTGCTCTCCCACTGCACCTTCTGATCTTCCGCCATGCTAATCGCCTTGCACTTTCGGTGACATCAATCCTTTGCCGCGGGACGCGCGACGGCGGCGAGCCCCGCCTCGGCGCCCTGAGCGATCGCTGCTTGCACGTCCTTAGGCGACTCGGCGCAGCCCGCGACGAAGAGCCCCGGTATCGTGGTCGAGGTGCTCCCAGCGGCCCCGTGACGTGGCAGTCCCTCGCCGTCCAGTTCGGCCCCTAGGTCCTTGAGCAGGGTCTTCGTCCCCTCGCCCAGCTCCAGACCCACGCTCAGGACGACCAGGTCAGCCGGTATCTCGTAGAGCTCCTTCGCCAGTGTGTTCTCGCCGCAGACCACCAGCTTCTCGGAGTCGGGCCGCTTGAGTATCATCGATGGCTGCCCCCTGACGAACCTCACTCCCTCCTGCCTCGCCTTCTTGTAGAACGCCTCGCACCCGCGGCCGGCGGTACGGATGTCGATGTAGAGGATGTACGCCGAAACTGAGCGGTCGGATTGCCTGACGAGCATGGCCTGCTTGATCGCGTTCGAGCAACACACCGCGCTGCAGTACGGCACGCCCCTCTTCTCGACCCTCGAACCGACGCATTGTACGAAGACGATGGCCCTAGCGGGCGAGCCGTCGCTCACTCGCTTCAGCCCCTCGCCTGAAGAGAGCATTGCCTCGAACCGCTCCGACGTGACCACGTCAGGGAAACGCCCCAGGCCAAACTCGGTGATCTTGCCCGCGTTTACGAGCTCCATTCCGGTCGCAATGATGAGCGCGTCCGCCCGAACCGTCTCGGCCCCCGCGCGGCCCTCCTTTCGGACATCGACATCGAACACCTTGTTCCTTCTCGCGCCAGTCGCGGTGGAGCCCGTCATGATCCTGATCCTGGGGTTGGACTCGACCTTGGCCAACATAACGTCCAGGTAACGCGAGGGCGGCTCAAGTTCGGGGAACGTCCTGTGCGATCCCCTGAGCCTGCCGCCGAGCTCCTTCGACTTCTCGACGAGGACGACCTCCGCGCCCCCTGCAACTAGAGCTAGCGCGGCCTGCAGACCCGCAACTCCGCCCCCTATCACGATCGCCTTGCGTTCGTCGATGCCCATCGCCCCATGAGCCGGCGAATCGCCGTGCGCAAAGAAAATACGTTGCACCGGCGACCGCCTTCTCCAGGCTGGGGAACGTCGGGCTCGGAGTCCGATATCATTAATAGCGGAAGGCACGAATCCTGGGGGGGAGATGAGCATTATGCTGGAGATAGAGAACCTTAGCGTCGAGGTGGGCGGCAGGAAGATCCTCCACAATGTCAACCTCAGCGTGAACGCGGGATACACCAACGTCCTCTTCGGACCGAACGGCTCGGGCAAGTCGACGTTGCTGATGACGATCATGGGATTCAGCGGCTACAATGTGACCGAGGGCCGCATCCTCTTCAACGGCGAGGACATAACCAAGCTGCCGGTGAACGAGAGGGCGGACCGGGGCATCGGCATCATGATGCAACGGCCACCGAACCTGGTCGGAGTGAGGCTGGGCGACCTGGCGCGCGTGAGCTCGAAGGGGAAGGCGAACATCGAGCAGTCGGCGGAGAGCCTCGACCTGACACCGTTCCTCGACAGGGACGTGAACGTCGGCTTCTCCGGCGGCGAGATCAAGCGCTCCGAACTGCTGCAGCTGGGAGCGCAGAACCCCTGCCTCTACTTGCTGGACGAGCCCGAGAGCGGCGTCGACCTGGTGAGCATCGAGAAGGTCGGACGCAAGGTCAAGGACCTGATATCAGGAGGCACGAGCTGCGCCGGCAGGCGGAGCATGAGCGGCAAGGCCGCGCTCGTGATCACTCACACTGGTGCGATCCTGGATTACATCGAGGCGGACCGCGGGTACGTCATGTGCAAGGGGACAATCGCCTGCTCTGGCAACCCGAGGGACCTGCTGGCCGAGATCCGCGACATGGGATACGAGGAGTGCATAAAATGCAAGCTAAAGATAACGACTCTGACGTGAAGAAGAAGGTCGAGGGGGCGGTCGAGAAGAAGGCCGCTTATGGCGAGGACCTCGACATGAACAAGTACGCCGAGGCGTCGCACGACATCGCGCCGGTGAAGAGCCTCACCGAGCTCAACGACGAGGAGAAGCGCACGCTACTCGCTGCGGGCGTGGTGCCGACGGAGGAGAACCGCTCCGGCTCGTTCCTTCTGATGGACGACAGCGTGGTGCACTCATCGATGAAGACCCAGGGCGTCGAGGTCATGCCGGTCTCCGCGGCGATGAAGCTCCACGGCTGGATGAAGGACTACTACTGGAAGGCGGTCTCACCCGACTCGGACAAGTACACCGCGCGGACGTATCTCGAGGAGGCGGACGGCTACTTCGTGCGAGCACTCCCGGGAGTGAAGACCAGGGCGCCGGTCCAGACCTGCCTGATGCTGAAGAACAAGAATGTCGCGCAGACGGTCCACAACGTCATCATCGTCGAGGAGGGCTCGGAGCTGGAGGTCGTCACCGGCTGCTCGACGAGCAAGGGCGTCGAGAAGGCGCTCCACCTCGGCATCTCGGAGTTCTACGTTAAGAAGGGCGCGACGCTCACCTTCACGATGATTCACAACTGGGGCGAGACGATCGGAGTCAGGCCGAGGACGGTCATCCTGCAGGAGGAGGGGAGCACATACGTCAGCAACTATGTCGCCCTCCGGCCGGCCAAGACCATCCAGACATACCCGACGGCGAGGATCGAGGGCAAGGATTCCTTCGCCCGGTTCAATACAGTGGCCATCGCTCATCCGGACTCCGAACTGGACCTCGGGTCGCGGGTGATCATGAACGGAGTGAACTCGAAGTGCGAGATCGTCTCACGCACAATATCGATGGGCGGCAAGGTCGTGGCTCGAGGGCAGATGATCGGCGCCGCGTCGAACGTCAAGGGTCACCTCGAATGCCGTGGTCTGATCTTGCGCCAAGGCGGGATACAGGTCGCCATCCCAGAGCTGGAGGCGAGGGTACCGGACGTCGAGATGACGCACGAAGCGGCGGTCGGCAAGATCGCCCAGGACCAGATAGAGTACCTCATGGCGCGAGGCCTCACGGAGGACGAGGCGGTGGGCATCATCGTCCGCGGCTTCCTCGAGGTCGGGATACGTGGCCTGCCCCAGGAACTGAAGAACGAGATCGACCTAACAATAGCGAAGACCGAAGTCAAAACGATGTAGCGGGTCTGGATAGTTCGGAATCCGATGCACCGACCGCCAGATTCAGGGGCGGATTTATTATCCAGCCCGGGAATCCCCGGGCGGTTGAGATGTTCAAGGGGGATACGGTCGACTACGACGAGGAGATGCTCATCTTCGATGCTCTCAACGTCGCGGCGCAGAGCGAGGACAGGGAACTGGTCCATTTCCTGATCAACCCCAACGCTCTGGGTGTGCTCGCGATCATCACGAGAAGGAGCATGACGGTCCGGGAGATCTCCAGGAGCCTGCATCTGCCACTGGCCACGTGCTATAAGCTGGTGGAGCAGATGGTCACGTTCGGGCTGGCGGCGAGGGCGAGCACCGCTCGGATGGCCAGGACCAGGGCGGCGAAGTACATCTCGAGCCTGAAGACCGTCTCGTTCTACATGCACGATTGCGTGGCCGAGCTGACGATCACCTGGAAGAACGGAAACAAGGAGACGTTCCGCCACGAATTCGCTCCGACCGAAACGCAGGTTGACGACTAAACCAAGGGCCTCGCAACCAAGAAATAGACCAGGACCCGCTTCCTAGGAACGCTGGACATGTGGGTCATCAAGCGTTCTGGCGAGAGAGAGCAGTTCGATCCGGGCAAGGCCAGGGCCGCCGTGATGCGGGCCGGCGTCGGGGCGGGCGAGGCCGACGAGATCGTCGAGAGGCTGATCCCGCAGCTCTACGACGGCATCACTACCGAGGAGATCTACCGCCGCATCCACCAGTCGCTGGAGAGGGGAGAGGCGGCGAGGTACGGGCTGAAGAAGGCGCTCCTGCGCCTCGGCCCCGAGGGCTGGCACTTCGAGACGTTCGTCGGCCGGCTCTTCGCCGCCGAGGGCTACTCGGTCAGGGTGAGGCAGATCCTCGAGGGCAGATGCGTCTCGCACGAGGTTGACGCGGTCGCGGAGAAGGCCGGCGAGAAGGTGATGGTGGAGTGCAAGTTCCACAACGCCCTCGGCATCAAGTGCGCGATCCAGTGCGCGCTCTCGGCCCAATCGAGGTACCTTGACCTTAAGGAAGGCCACGGGATCGCGAGCGCCTGCCTCGTGACGAACACCCGGTTCACGAGCGACGTGGTCCGATACGCTTCTTGCACCGGGATGAGGCTTCTTTCCTGGCGCTGGCCGGAGGAGGCGGGGATCGAGAGGCTTGTCGAGAAGCACCGCCTCTACCCGATAACCGTCTTGGATCTCGGGAGGCATGACCTGTCCGTGCTGCTGGACAACGATATCATCCTGGTCGGCGAGATGCTAGAGCGCGCGGACGTGGTCGCCCGCCTGCTGACCCGCCCCTCCGCCGACAAGGCCCTCAGGATGGCGGCGGACGCGATGCACTAGTCGTTCCGGACGCGGCACCTCGGCGAACCTTCCTCGCTCGTCTTCCTGATCGGCTGGACCGGCTTCGGCGCTCGCGAATAGTGCTCGCGGTCCTCGACCACGGTCAAGATGTTGCCGTCGGGGTCCTCGAGCACAGCCATCAACCCGCCCCATGCCCTCTTCTCCGGCTTCGTCAGGAACTTGACGCCCTCGTCGATCAGCTTGCGATGAAGCTCGTAGATGCTGTCCGTCGAGAGCACGACGCCGGAATCGCCGCCGGGCTGCCTTCTGTCCGCCTTGTCAGGGACGTAAATGCCGATCTTCGCCAGCGGTTCCGCCGGTCCGAGCTCGACCCAATTCTTGTCTCTCGCGTCGAGGGCGATCTCCAAGCCGAGAGAGCACGAATAGAATTCGGTCGCTTTGTCCAGATCGCGGACCGGGATCGAGATTATCCAGACCCGCTCGAGCCTCCCGCCCTCGACGTAGGGCGTCTCCCCGCCCATCGGCTCTCCAAGGGGCATGCGCACGCAATCCTCCTGCGGCGGTATCTAGCTTCTCACAGGGTGAGTGAGGTCGGGCAGCTCTCCGACCTCCCATGCCTTCTCTGGCGCGATGATCCTGACGATCCCCTGGTATCCGTCGAGCGACAGTCTCGAGCCGTTGCGAACCTTCTTCGACTCGTCCACACCGATCACCACGGGCACGCCTCGTTCCCTCGCAACAAAGAGCAGGTCGGAGAACATGCTTCCGGATGTTGCGATCACGCCAGCGGCGACATCCAGTACAGGCCACCATCCGATTCCGGTATCGGGGATGACCGCCACCTCCCCCGCCTCGAGCGAAGGGATGTCCCGCGCGGAACTCAGCAGCCTGCATTGACCCATGCAGTAGCCACCCGCCCCCGGGATGCCGACGACGTCCGTTCCGGGAGAGGAGAAGCCAAGTGGCGCCCTCTCTCCGTAGACGATCGAGGGCGGATTCATCCCTGCCGCCTCTGCCAGCTCCCTCTTCCTCAGCATCGCCCTGAGGCGGAAGTTGTTGCAGGTGTTCGTCGAGCATCCGCCTTCGGCTATCTGGCGGACCTCGTCCAAGGTGAGCATGAAAACGTCAGATGGGTCGACCAGCACGCTGGTTTCGACCATCTTCTCCCCCAGCGCGAGGAAGCACTTGCGATAGATCCCCAACCCGAAGCTCAGGGTGACCCCGATCTGTTCCTTGAGCGCGACGTAGCGGACGGCTCTCTCGTGAAGAGCGACGATGTCTTTCCGCCGCTCTTGGGGGATGCCGAGCTCGTCAAGGCTCACCCCCGCCGGAGGCTCGCCCTGCTCCGGCCTCCCGCCCGTCAGCCTGACCCCTGACGAATCGATGCCGAGCTGGGAGAGCCGGGTCCTGAACAAGCGCTCGTAGTAGTAGGCGTGGATCGCGGCCTCGAGGTTGAACGCCGCCTCGGCTCGCAGAAGCGAAGTGACCTCGTCGACGACAGCGATCAGCTCCTGCGGCCCCATATTCTGGAGATCGAGTCTCCAGATGCCTTTGACGTTCTTCCAGACCCTGGCGGTGCAATCTTGCGCGAGTGCTTCGAACCCGCTACTCCTCGCGAGCGCTTCGGCCACCCTCGGCAGGGCAACGACCGTCTGTGGACCGAGGACGAGGGCTAGCCCTTCCTGGCTCGGACCTCGTGCCAATAGGACATCGACAACCTGGATCGGGAGGCCCGCGGCTCTTGATGCGGCGTGGAGGAGGGGGACATTCAGGTAGGTGCGACCGTAGAAGCGTCTGAAGAGCTGCGCCGGGTCGAAGGCGACGCCGAACATCTCCTTCAGCATCCGCGACCAGGCCTGGCCGACCAGGTCGGAGTTCACCGACCAGACCAGAGGCTTCATGCCTCCTGGCAGGAGTGCATCGGAGAATTGGGTCGAATAGGTCGGCTGGACGGTGGGCCTGGGAACTTCGATCATCCTCCGCCAATATAGCCGGCCTCCCGAGTAGCCCCACCATAGACAGAGGGGCGATCCTCTTGACGCCGCCATGCGCTTCGTTCCCTCGACGATATGGTCGAGAACGTTGTCATCGACCGTCGGGGTACCCTCCATGATCACCTCGTCCGCGCCAGTCAGCAGGTTCACCGACGAGGCCGCACCGGCAGCCTCGAAATCTAGAAGCTCCTGGATGACGAGCGCGTCCGACTGCCCCGCGACGGCCCGAATCAGCTCGCTCCAGGATCGAGCGCCTCCGCCTCGTGATGGGAACAGGGCGGGAATCGACCTATCCGGCGATCGCCTCCCGCCCCCGGATGCGGTTTGAACGGCGATGTCGGGGATCACCACATAGCGGCCCTCTGAAGGAAGCGTCTCATCGAGCTCCTTGCCGAGAGCGTCCATGAAATCAGGGGAGCTCTTCGCTTCTGGCAAGACGAGCCATGAACGGGGGACCTCGAACCCATTCTCGATGAGGAATTGAAGCCCGTCCGAGACCGGCCCAAGATCGCCTTTGGCTGCCTTGGAGCGGAGCTCGAACACCAACTTGCCTGCCAATGTCTACACCTCTCGGTAACCGAGGACCTCGTTCTTTCAATTCTAGTCGTGGGCTCATTAAGTTGCCCGTATCCGTTCGGCGGGGTCGACCTCGCCGCCGCGCTATCGCGGCGGAAGAAAGGATATAGCTGACGGACTGCATCGTGACGGACGCCAGGAGAGCGACGCGATGGAAGGAATCGACAAGATCGAGGTCAAGACGGTCCAGAAAGAGGATCTGAAACTGATCAAGAGCCTGATGCACATCAAGCACAAGATCATGGTCACGAGTGGGAAGGGCGGCGTGGGCAAAAGCACGGTGGCGGCGAACATCGCCATGGTGCTATCGATGAAGGGATTCGAGGTCGGCCTCCTCGACGCGGACATCCATGGCCCCAACATCCCGAAGATGCTACACATCGAGGACGCCGTGCTGACCGGCGACGAAGAGGGATTGATGCCGGTGTTCGTGCCACCGCATCTACGCGTCATGTCAATGGCCTTCATCGTCAAGGACTCGGACAACCCGGTGATCTGGCGCGGTCCGATGAAGATGGGCGCGCTCCGGCAGTTCATCGCCGACGTGCGCTGGGGCGACCTCGACTACCTCATCATCGACCTCCCTCCGGGGACGGGGGACGAACCTCTCACCGTCGCCCAGCTCATGCCCGAGGCGGACGGGGCGGTCGTCGTGACCACACCGCAGGACGTGGCGCTGCTCAACTCGCGCAAGTCGGTGGGGTTCGCGAGGCAGCTGAAGATACCAGTGCTCGGCATCGTGGAGAACATGTCCGGCCTGATCTGCCCCCACTGCGGGCAGGAAATCGACCTGTTCAAGGTGGGAGGAGGGGAGAAAGCGGCGAAGGAGCTCATGGTTCCGTTCCTCGGAAGGGTGCCGCTAGACCCGAAGGTGGTCACGAGCGGTGACGACGGCATGCCAATCGTGATCGCGGACTCGGACTCTCCCGCTTCGGTCGCCTTCAATGAGGTCGTGGACAACATCCTCAAGCAGACCGAGAAGAAGGGAAAGAGATGAAGGTCCTGATCACCTCGGAAGGTCAGACGCTCGACGACATGCTGGATGAGGAATTCGGGCACTGCGCCTACTTCATCGTGGTGGACCCGGAGACGATGCAGTTTGAGGCGGTGAAGAACGAAGGGCATGACGCCGAGGTCGGGGCGGGCATCTACGCGGCGGAGGCGGCGATCAAGCTCGGCGTGGAGGTCGTCATCACCGGATGGATCGGCCCGCACGGACAGAGGAAGCTCGCCTCGAAGAACATCCGCATCATCATGGATGAGGAGGGCACCGTGAGAGAGACCCTCGAACGATTCAAGAAGAAGCAGATGAAGAAGGCGTGAACCCTCGTTCTCGCATCTGACGTCGTACTACGAAAATGGGATGAGTAAGGGGTTTCTCGTCGTACGCTTCGGTCCGGCGATCTCAGATCTCCTCGTATTCCGGTTCCGGCGCCTTGACCTTCGCGGGCCAGACTGGCAGGATCACCCTCGGAGAGTAGCTCTCGTTCAGTATCAGGGCTATCGCAGTGTACATGGCCGCGAATCCTACGATTAGGCCCTCCACGCCCGCGATGTGCCCGATGTCCGCATTCCCCGTCAGGTCACCAAGGCCCAGCAGCAGGAACAGGACGGCAAGCGACCCGAACACGAACATCGTCGCCTTGTTGGTCTTCAGCGTCCCGAAGAACAGCAAGGTCGTGATGAGGGACCATATGAACAGGTACGCGGCCATGGCGGCCGGCTCGTTGGCGGTGCCTATCTTCATCTCCGGCAGGACGATCAGGCCGACCAACGAGAGCCAGAATAGGCCGTAGGAAGTGAACGCAACCATGCCGAAGGTGTTCCCGTTCCGATACTCCATGAGGCCGGCGAAGACCTGCGCAAGACCTCCGTAGAAGATGCCCATCGCGAGGATCATGCTTCCCAGACCGAACAGCCCCGCGTTGTGGAGGTTCAGCAGGACGGTCGTCGCTCCGAAGGCCATCAGTCCGAGGGGAGCAGGATTCGCGATCCAGACCTTGTTCTTGGTTTGCTCGGCCATCTCTCATCCCCGCCCCATACTGTGTTGCTCGTTCGCAGTCTCACATCTGCGGAACCCCTTCCCGGAAAAGTCGCCGCTGCCGCTCACCGGCATCGCCCGGGCATTGTTCCATATCGCGGTGTCCGATCGCCGCATAGCAACTGACACTACAGGGCTCCTATATTAAAACCTAGCAGCTACACTACGATATTTGTCGATTTGAGGTTCAAGTGCTTCGATTAGCGAACATATCTCGTCATTTGACGTATAAATCGAGGGAACGGTCTTGCCATCACTTCTCTTCCCGCGTCTGGATCTCTCCACCGACGTAGCCGGAAGCGCTCTTCGGCACTCCCTGGAACTGGTAGTCCACCGTCTGCCTCGAAGGCTCGGGGATGCGCAGCGGGTTCGGTCCAATCTCCTTGATCCTCGCAACGAACTCCTCGATTGCCCTCTGGTACGCCTCCGCCTCGTCCGAGTCAACGAACACCGTCGCGAACCTGCCCTCGTCGAAACCGAGCTGCTTTATGACCGACTTGAGAAGGACCATCCGGCGGTTGGTGCGGATGCTTCCGACCTCATAGTGGCATCTTCCCGGCTTCCCGGCGAGAATGAGCACGCCGTCCGCGCCCCTCGATAACGCCCTCATGACCCACTCCGGATCGACCCTCGCCGAGCACATGGTCCGGATGGACTCGAACCCCGTCGGCATCTGAAGGCGCTTGATCCCGGCCAGGTCGGCCGCGGCGTACGAGCACCAATGGCAAGCGAACACGACGACATTGGGAAAGCCCTCCTCCTCGCGGCTCACCGGCGGCGTGGCGGCATCGATCTGCGCCGCGACCTCGGCGTTCGAGAAGCAGGCCTGGTCCATCGCCGCGCTCGGGCAGGAGGCGACGCAGGCACCACATCCCTCGCAGATCTTCGGTTGCACGACCGCAACTCTCTTGCCCGGTCGCTGGGGATCGGGGACCATCTTGATGGCTGATACCCGGCAGGTGGCCTCGCATACGCCGCACCCGGAGCACGCACCGGGCTTGACCATCGCCGAATGTCCTATCTCGGTCGGAGATGCGTTCGAGACCTTGGCGACGCCTATCGCCACGAGCCTCTGCGCCTTCCCCGTCGCCTCTTTAGGGGAGCGCGAGTGCACCCAGGCGCATTGCTCCCGAATGTTCACGAGGTCGACCATGCAGGTGGGGATCCCGCCCTCGCCGGCCGCTTCCTGGAATTCCCTCAGGTAGAGATGCGGCGAGCATGCCGCGACCACAAGACGGTCGAGCTTCTGCTCCTTGATCGCCTCGGTCATCCTCTTCCTCGATTCCACGTGGCAGGCGTACTCCATCGTCTCCACGTAGGCCACCTCCGGGAGGTCTTTCGCCTTTCGCGAGATGTCCCGCACGCCGACCGTCAGGCCGATGCTCCCTCCGCAGGTGCAAACGAAGACACCCGCCCTCGACGCTCCTTCCGCCATCGATGTCTCGATGCCACCCGGTTGTATTTATTCTCCGCCGATGGCGCGAACAAGGTCGCCGCAGGATTAATGCGAACGCGCCGCCTTCCCTGCTCGGGTCCGACATGAAGGTTGTGGCAGTAAACGGCAGTCCGAGGCGGTCTGGGAACACGGCCAGGCTCCTGAAGGAGATCACGAGCATGGCCGAGGCGATGGGCGCGGAGGTCAAGTACTACGATCTGGTCGACCTCGAGGTCGAGGACTGTCGGGCGTGCCACCAGTGCGGCAAGACCGGCACATGCTCGATAGACGACAGCATGACCGGGGTGAGGGAGGACATCCAGAAGGCGGACTTCCTGGTACTCGCCTCGCCGGTCTACATGGGCGCCGAAACGGGCATCATGAAGTGCTTCGCCGACCGGCTCTACGCCTTCTTCGAGCCGACCGGCGTCCGCGGCAAGTACACGTCGAGGCTGAAACCGGGGAAGAAAGGATTCGTGTTCTTCACCTGCGGGATGTCCGACGGCGACAAGGTGTTCAACAATCTCAACATCCGCTATTTTGATCTCCTGGCGAATATGCTCGCCTTCGACGATGTCCGCACGTTCATCGTGCCCGGGGCGAATCCGACGGTCGACATCCGCACCAGCCCAAGGGCGAAAGAGATGCTCGCCGAAGCGAAGAGGTTCCTCGGGGCATAATCAGCGGGGCGCAAAGAGATTATATCGCGCGCTGGCCTTCGGTGGGCTAGATGAGGCAGCGACTCCCGATCTATGCGTGCCCGAACTGCGGAGGACGAGATCTCGTCCCGACGGTGCTCGTCGGCGGACCGATGGCACAGCTGGACGAGAACATCGGAACGTACCACTGCGATGAGTGCGGCCATACGGCCGTGCCGCTCGCCTTCGCCAAGGTCGAGGAGTGGATCGCCTTCCGTCAGCAAGCGATGAAGAGGACAGAGGAGGCACGCGAGAAGACCGGCTTTCTGAGCATACCGATCCTGCCGATAGACACGATACCCCTCGTAAGCTTCGCCGGCCTAGACCTGCCGATCGCGAAGACGGTCGAGGTCGTCAGCGTGAGGTGGAACGGCGAGAGGCTCGAGAGGACGGAGTACCACGTCGCTTTCGACCGCTACTGGGCGGCCGTCGCGGGCAAGCGCTACAACGCCACCGAGGTGCTGATGCTCGACCTCGCCGGTCTCAACCTGGCACGTCCGAACTTTCCCGTGATGAGGGAACTAGTGAAGCGCAAGTACGACGTCTGGCTCGACCTGGGGATCAGGTCAGATCAGGACATCTTCGACGCCTTCTCGATCGAGGTCTCGCACGCCCTCGCCGACACCTCGACCTCGTCATCGCTCCGGCTGTTCAAGGAGCTCTACGACCTCTCCGACCGGTGCATTCCCTGTGTCCAATTCGACAGGAGGGTCATCTGGGGAACATCTCGCGCCGGGCCGCTGGCCCTTGACGAGACGATCAGGCGGCTCAAGGAGATCGGATACGAGGAGATTGCGGTCATCGACCTCCCCGCGCTCGGAACGCATGCCGGGGTGAGGGAGGAGTTCCTTACCCTGCTCGATGGACTGGATACGGACCTCATCGTCGGCGGCGGCGTGGTCGAGGCGGATCTGGACAAGCTCAAGGCGCGCGGCTATAAGGGCGGCCTGGTCGACCCGTATACGCCGGTGATCGAGGACATCATCAGGAACGAGCCGGGCTCGCCGGTGGAGACGAGGTTTCCCTCGCCGACCGCCGTCACGGCGAAGAAGCCGAAGCACCTAGCGACCGACTGAACGGATTCAGAGTGGTCCGTGCTGAGAGGCGTTGGAGTGCCATTATCTAGAGGGAGAGGGATTTCTTAGAGGCCGAACGACCAGGGCCCGCCTGACCGATTGTGGTCACGGCGGGAGAGAGGGGAGGAGCTTTGCAGCCGAGAGTGCTGGTGATCGACGACGATGCGGAGATACGCGACGTCCTGGTCGAACTCCTGAAGGGAAGAGGGTACGAGGCCATCGCGGCCAGCAACGGCGAGCAGGGCCTCAGCCTCGTCGCAGAGTCCCCACCGAACGTCGTCATCCTCGACATCCATCTCCCTGACATGGAGGGCACTGGCCTGCTGCCACGGATCGCCGCCCTCTCGCCGGACACCGAGGTCATCCTGATGAGCGGCGACGCGACGTTGGATTCCGCGATCGAAGGGCTCAGGAAGCACGCCTTCGACTATTTC
This sequence comes from Methanomassiliicoccales archaeon, assembly GCA_028679935.1. The sequence goes on from JAJRAL010000171.1 coordinate 18,810, forward strand.
ACGAAACCGTTCAAGTTCAGCCAGCTGCTCTCCTCCCTGGAGGGGGCGATGGAGCACCAGCGCCTCCAAGTTGAGAACCGCAGGATGCTAGACCAGTTGAAGTTCCTCAACAACCTCGTCGTCCAGGTCTCGAGGACAACCGATCTCGACACGATCCTGAAGCAGCTCCTCTCTCTGAGCATGGCTCACTTCCGCGCCGAATCCGGGGCTGTCTACCTTAAAGCGCAGGACGCCTGGAAGCTGAGGCAACATTCCGGGGTATCGCGCAAGTTCCTCGACGACTTCTCATTGCTGCCGACCGCCCATCCGCTGGCCAAGGAGGCCGAACGGGGGATCGTATCGTTCGCCAACGCCGGCAACGGGACCGGGTCGTCTTCCTGGGCCTCTGTGCCGTTGACCCACGATGACCGGCCGGTCGGGATCATGGTGCTGACGGCGAAGAACGGAAAGGCTTTCGCCGAAGAGGACCGACGGCTACTGACCATCGTCGGGACGCAGGCGGGCGCCTCGATCCTGCGCTCGACATCCTTCCTGCAGGGTGAGGAGAGGAGGCAGTTCCTCGAAGGGATGATTGACAACGCGGCAGACGCCGTGATTACATATTCGCTCGACGGTTCGGTCACTGGCTGGAACCTCGCCGCGACGAGGCTCTACGGTTACGGCGAGAAGGAGGCGCTCGGCCGGCACATGCTTCTGGTCCCGGAGGAAGAGAGGGAGAACGTCAAGGGGATCATGGCGAGGGTGACGATGGGGGAGCAGGTCCCGACCCTCGAAACGGTCAGGAGGAGACGGAACGGCCAGCCGGTGGAGGTCGAGGTCGCGTACTCGCCTATCAGGGATGCGAGCGGGCACGTGCTGGCGATCGCGTCGTTCTCGCGCGAGCGGAGGAATGACACCGTCCAGGCAGCGGCCCCGCCCCCAGAGAGCGGTCCGGAGAACCGGCTGAGGGAGATACTCGTCGGCCTCGTCCCGAGCACGATCCTCCCCGGAGAGGAAGGACCGGCGAGGTTGCTGCCGATCCCCGCCAAGGTCTCGGAGGAGCTGAGGGAGATGTACCTCGGCGGTCATGGGACGGCGACGCCAGAGCGGGCCGCGGAGGGGATCGCCAGGCTTTTCAAGGACCTCGGCGGCGAGTTCGAGAGCCATGCGACGACGAAGGAGATCGTCCTGACGGGAACGACGTGCCCATGGGGGAACGAAACCAGGCACGCCCCGGCCGCCTGCGCCCTGACGAAGGCGCTCGCGCTCGCGCTCGCACAGGGCGTTTGGAAAGATGCTCGGGTGGTGTTGGCCGAGTCTCTGGCGAACAACGACCCGCGCTGCATCGTTCTCATCCGCGGGCCCGTGACCGAGCCCTAGCGGGAAGTTTAATAACCGAAGCCCTCAACTAGCAACGTTCGAATGGCGGACATGGTCTTCTGGTACATCGCCACGGCGCTCGCCGCGGTGGTGCCCCCGCTCATCTACATGGTCTGGATCCGGAACCAGGAGATATGCCAAAGGGAATCGTACGGCTCGCTCCTGGCCGCATTCCTCTTCGGCGCGACGGTATCGGTGGGCGTCTCCTACATCGCCGAGAGCGCCGTGATCTCGGTGTTATACTCGCCGGGAAGCCCGTTCGCCAAAGGATTCTGGAACTTCCAGCCGTACGACCCCGTTCTCGAGACGTTCCTCCTCGCAGTGATCATCGCCCCGCTCATCGAGGAGACGATGAAGAGCATGGGCGTCTTCTACGTCCACAGTCGGCTGAACGAGCTCGAGGACGGTCTGGTGTACGGCGCGACCGTCGGCCTGGGCTTCGCCGCCTCCGAGAACATCCTCTACCTGCTCTCCGCCATCAGCGGAGGGGCCGAGGAGTTCGCCCTGACCGCGGTGATAAGAGCTTTGACGTCGACGCTGCTCCACGCGAGCGCCGCCGGGATCGCGGGATACGGCATCGCCAAGGCGAAGATCTATAGGTACGAGGGCAAACGTGTCAGCTGGCTCCCCTACCTGGGGATAGCCATGCTGATGCACGCGTCCTTCAATTTGTTCGCCATCCTCGGGACGCTCGTGCCGGTGGACCAGGCCGCTTTCGCGTTCCTCGGCCTCATCCTCGCCTTCGTGGTGGCGTGGGTCGGGATCGGATACATCCGCAAGAGAATCATCGAATTGGACCGCACCGGCATATGCCCCAAGCCCCCGGCGAGACCGTACTAGGCCAGCCCGAGCGCCATACGCCTTCCGAGGTCCTTCGCCTTCTCGGTCGCCCCCGGCACCTTCAGGATGTCGCCCTTCTCGCTCGCTCCCGGGAAGAGGAGCTCACCCATAGGCTTGAAGCCGATCGCCACGAAGAACGACCTCGCCTCAGAGACGGCGTTGCGGAAGCTCTCCTTCTCGTCGCCGGCCACGGAGATGAACGCAGCCCTGCGGGCCCTTCCCTCGCCCAGCGGCTTGCCCAGGAACTCGCCCCGCGCCCAGAGGCACTGGCAGCGATCTATCACCGTCTTCGTCGGAGAGCTGAGGCCGGAGAACCAGATGGGGGAGCAGAGCAGCAATCCGTCCGCTCTCTCGAGAAGCGAGTAGACCTCCTCCATCTCGTCCTCCTGCGCGCACTCTCCCGTCTCGAAGCAGCTGTTGCAGGCGCGGCAGAACTCGATGTCAAGGCGCGCCAACTCTACCTTCTTGACCTTCGCCCCCGCCTCCCTCGCTCCTTCGAGCGCGGCGTCGAGCATTACGTCGCAATTCCCCCCTATGCGCGGGCTGCCGAGCAGTCCGACGACCAGCACCATCGCGCCCCCCACCTCAGGCGTCGCAGCCTTCGATGTTCTCCAGAATCCGGTCCTTCAGGTTCTCGTAGTACTGGAATGTCTTGACGACGTAGTCGCAGGCTCCGGCCCGGGTCGCCTCGTAGCTCAGGTCTGGATCGTCGTACGCGGACACGAAAATGACCGGCGACTTGACGCCCATCGGCTTGATCTTCTTCAGCAGGTCGATCCCGTTCATGTCCGGCAGGGCGTAGTCCAGGATGATGATGTCGTACTGCCGGTCCTTCAGCATGACCAACGCGTCGGTCGCCGTATGAGCGGCCTCCAGGACGAACTCTTCCCGGGGAAGGTACTCGGCACAGAGGTTGACGTGCTCGACGTTGTCATCGACCATCAGCACCCTGATCGGATCCGATCGCGCCACCTATCCTCCCTCTGGTTTCCATATGATGCCTGGCATATTAAACCTTGACCTGTGGAAGTATCACGATGAACACTGAGCCCTTGATCTCCTCCGCGCCCTCCCTATCCTCCACCCAAACCCGTCCGGCGAACCGCTGCACCAGCGCCGCGACGACCGAAAGGCCGATCCCGTGGCCCTCCGCCGCCGCCCCCACGTCCACCTGGTCGAACCTCTTGAAAAGGAACTCCCTGCGCTGCTCCGGCACCCCGTCCCCGCGGTCCCTGATGTCGATGCGCCAGTACATCTTGCTCGCCTCCTCGTACGGGCCCACCTCGACCTCGACCGGTCCCTTGCCACCGTACTTGCAGGCATTGCTCAGGAGGTTGTAGGCGATGTCCTTGATCATCGCGTCGCCGAGCACCATCGCCGCCTGCTGCGGCGGGGAGTAGCGTATCTCGATATCCTCGTAGAGGGTGTTCATTCGCAACGAGTCGATGCACTCCTGGACCACCTTGCCCACGTCCACCGGTTTGAAGTCCCTCATCGTATCCAGAGTTCGGATCAAGGACAGCTTGCGAACGTCGGCTATCAGTCCGGAGATGTTCTCCGACTGCGCCAGGGCAGCGATGACGAACTTCCGCTGCCGGTCATCGAGCTTCGGGTCCTTGGCCAGCATCTCCAGGTAGCCGTGGATCGGCACGTTGTAGTTCGCGACGTCGTGGGTCAGCAGGATGTTGTACATCTGCTGCGCCGAGGCGTGCTCCTGGATCTGATTGAAGAGCGAGGCGTTGTTGATGGCGATCGCGGCCTGGGCGGAGAACATCTCGATGAGACGGTAGTCCGCGGTGTTGAACGGAGTGCCCGGCACCTTCTCCAGGGTCATCACTCCGAGGACCTCGTCGCCCATCCTCAACGGCACCGATATCAGCGAAGACGGCTCGTCTGGCGTGCCGTCGACCTGCTTCGCCCTTTCGTCCCGGTCAGCGCGCTCGATGAGCATCCCCTCGCCCTTCTGCGCCACCAGCCCGGTGATGCCCTCACCAAGCTTCAGCTCGTGGCCCTCCAGGTGATACTCCGAGATGTTCGCAACGCAGCGGAGGCGACGGGTCTGCTTGTCGAGCGAGAACATACTGGCCCGGTCGGCCTTCACCAGATCCGACGCTTTCGAGAGGATCGTGTAGAGCACCTTGGGGAACTCAAGGCACTGAGTGATGGCCGCGGTTGTCTCGTAGAGCGTCTCCCTCTCGCGGTTCCTCAGCTGCAGCTCCCTCTTCAATCGGGCCTTCCGCACCGAGATGCCGACCTGGTTGCTGAAGACCTGGAGGATCGGAAGCTTGGCCTGGGTGATGCCGGTGAGCCGCTTGGACGCGAAGAGGGCGCAGCCGTAGATCTCGCGTCGTGAGCGTATCGGGAGGCAGGCCAGCGCTCGGATCTCGGCGTCCTCCACCTCGATCCTCGGGTCGCTCCTGATGTCTAGCGAGATGAACGGTTTACCCTCTTGGACCGTGACATAGAGCTGGCCGGCGCCGACTATCCTAGACTCGAGCAGGCGCCTCGCGCCCTTGAAGTCGATGCCCGCGCAGACCATCCTCGGCTTGCTCTCGGCAGCGAGCAGCCTGAAGACCGCGTACTCGATGCCGAGCGACTCAATCAGCTTGTCGAGGTCCCGGTCGATCGTGTCAGCGAGGTCATCGGACTGGACGAGGTCGGTGGATGCCTCGGCGAGCGCCTCAAGGTTCTGCAACCCGTCGGCCTCGTTTCGCATCTTGAGCAGGTTGCTCTGGGTTCCTCCGCCGATGGCGACGCCGATCGCATCGCCGTTGTCGCCCCAGAGCGGCGCGAACCGCCAAAGGAACCGGACCGCGTTGCCGTCCCTGGCGCGTATCGGCACCTCGACGGTCACACGCGTCCCAGCGAGCGCGTTCGCCAGGACCTTATCGACGCTACCCTCTAGAATCTGGTCGCTCGCCACGAGCTCTGATAGCTTCTTGCCCCTCAGCTCATCGGCAGTGAACCCCATCTCGATCGCGGTCGATTCGTCGACGACGGTTATCTTGCCCTGCGGGTCCAGGACCATCATCGCCGATTCCGCCGGCCCAAGTGCATCCTCCTCGGTGATCAAGGAAGCCAGCGGCACGAGGACCGGGGAGGGCCGGTGTATCGCCTTGGCGAGTATGTTGATGCCGATGATCGAGTTGCCGTCGGTGAGCTGCGCCAGGCTGAGCTCGAAGGGAATCGGCTCGCTTCCTGGAATCAGGAGCCTCGCCGTGACCTTGCTGCTCTCTTCGCTCCCGAGCGCGGCAAGCGCCTCGTCTATCTTCGGCCAATCCTCGCCGTGAACGAAGCCTTGGAGGTCCTTTCCGATCAGGTTGTGCGAGCCACCAGGAAAGGAACGGTCGAACGCCTTGCTGACCGAGAACACCTTCCCTTCGCGGTCGAGCGTGAACGTAAACCACGAGGTTTCGGCACCGTTGCCGTTCTGTAGGCCGGCCGCCGCGGCGACGTCCTCCCTTCTGTCAGGAGCATCGCCCTGCGATCCCACCCTATCCATTAGCCTTGCCACCACGTTGTGGATATATAACTCTGCTTTCCCAGTGTCTTTTCGCGCTCACTTGTCTGGACGCGTCAGTCAGGCAATATGCAGTTATGTATATAAATTGCTTGAATTTAAATCGTCTTCGATCTCGTGCCTGGCTGTCCAGCATCTCCATCCCGAATCACATCGGACACATCCCTTGCCTAGATTCCAAAAGTAATCATTGTGACCGCTAGCGAATCAAGCGTTTATATAGACCCTGGTGTTTCGCGAACTAGGAGCGTTCTGGGAAGGGCCAACCCCCAAATCTCCTCCTGAATGGAATTTCGTTCCACCTTGCAAGCCTTCCCAAACCTCCTTTCCCCCTTTCGCAGATGCTCTATCGTGTTTCGAGTGTTGATCGGAAGAGTCCGTGAGGGAATAACTGTGAGCCCGCAACTCGCCGGATAGACGCCCCTAGACGATGCTCGCTTTCGTTCTTTCACCGTGCAGCCAGGTCGCGTCCAGATGGTCTGGGGAGACCGATAACTAGAAATGACGACATCGCATATGTCGCCACCCTAGGGTGCGGCGATGGATGAGGGCGACTTCACAAAGTCCCGCGCGATGATTTTTCCCAGGAACGTGCTCGCAGGGCACGACGTCATCGATGCGGTACCTAATGTCTGCAAGGACTTCGGTCTTTCAGGCACGGCGTTGATGGTCGCCGGGGAAAAGACGCGGAAGGTAGCCGGGGACAGGATCGAAGAGGGGCTCCGCAAGAAGAGATTCGACGTTCAGATCGCCGAGACCGGAGAGGCGACATATGAAAACCTCGCCTTTGTCGAAAAGACGGCGAAGGAGGTCAAAGCCTCGTTCTTGCTGGGCGTCGGGGGCGGCAGCAAGATAGATCTCGCCAAGATGGCCGCCAAGGATCTGGGGGTGGAGTTCATCAGCATCCCGACCTCGGCCTCCCACGATGGCATCGCGTCGGGAAGGGCCTCGATCAAGAACAACAGCATGCCGCTCTCGCTCGAGGCGAAGGTCCCGCTCGGCGTTGTCGCCGACACGGCCGTGATCGTCAAGGCGCCATACCGGCTTCTGGCGGCGGGATGCGCGGACGTCATATCGAACTCAACCGCCTTGCTCGACTGGGAATTCGCGAGGAGGCTTCGGCACGAGGAGTTTTCGCGCTCGGCGGCCGCGCTGGCCAATTACTCGGCGCAGACCGTCATGGAGAACGCCGACCTCATCAGGCCGAACCTGGAGGAGAGCGTCTGGATCGTCATCCGTCCAATCATCATCTCGGGCATATCGATGAGCGTGGCGGGCAGCTCCCGACCGACTAGCGGATCGGAGCACATGTTCTCGCACGCCCTCGACCTAATCGCGCCGGGACGGGCTCTTCACGGAGAGCAGTGCGGCGTCGGTTGCATCATGATGATGTACCTCCACGGCGGCGACTGGATGAAGGTACGGAACGCCCTGCAGAAGATAGGCGCGCCTACGTCGGCGAGGGAGCTGGGGCTGACCAGGGAGCAGGTCGTCGAGGCGCTCGTCACGGCGCACAAGATCCGGAAGGACAGGTTCACCATACTCGGCAGTCAGGGACTGACGCACGAGGCGGCCGAGAAGATAGCAACGATCACCAAGGTCATCTGAGCGGAATGGAGGGAAGGCAATGGTCACGGTCACATTGATAGGCGAGAAGCAGGCGAAGGTCGGCACCTGCTTCGTATACCGGGGTTTCGTACCCGACTGCCGCGAGTGCAAACTGAAAGCGGTCTGCTTCAACCTGGATTCCGGTGCGACGTACCGGATCAAGGTGGTGCGGGACGTGAGGCACGAGTGCAAGATGCACGAAGAGGCGGTCCGGGTGGTCGAGGTCGAGAAGGTGAGGAACATCGTCGGCCTGGGGCGGAAGTTCGCCCTCGAGGGATCTACCATCACCTTCGAGGAGCCGAGATGCCGCAACCTCGGATGCGCCAAGTACCGCGTCTGCCATCCGCTCGGCGTGGAGCGCGGCGCCAAGTACAAGGTCGTCGAGGTGCACGGGGACATGGAGTGCCCCGAGGGCCATAGAATCGTCGAGGCCCTCCTGGAATGAGTCATTGGAAGAAACGGACCTCGACTATCGAGCCGCGGCCGATTTCATATTCCTCCATCCTGACGTATCCCTCGGCCGAGGACATCGCGCCGATCGCCCCCGACTCCCGGAACGCCTGATAGACGGGCCCACCTTCGGTCCTGACGGGCATCATCGGCCGGCTAGATGGAGTGCGTAGCTCGCCGCCGACGGGCAGCGTCTCGATCCTTTCCTGCCGCGGCGGTAATCTCGCGAGCAGCCTGGCGCAGGGCGCGAGGATGACGTGCGAGCTCATCAGGCAGGCGGCAGGGAGGCCGGGCATGCCGTAGATCGGCCTGCCGTCGACCATGCCGAAGAGCGTCGGCTTCCCCGGCTTGATTCGGATGCCATGGAATAGCACCTTGCCCCGCTCCGCGATGACGTCCCGGAGCAGGTCCTGCTCCC
>JAJRAL010000001.1 GCA_028679935.1 Methanomassiliicoccales archaeon
TCCACCGTCGCGAGCGAATTCCACTTCACCGACGTGACGTCCTCCGGCGCCTTTGTCGTGTTGATAAGAACGCTGCCATCGGGCTTCAGGCCGTGGAGGACATCGGTGACGCCGATCAAAGTAGAATCCAGAACGACGACGTAATCGGGATAGTAGATCTCCGAATGCGTGCGGATCGGCTTGAGATCGATGCGGCAGAAGGCGGTGACCGGAGCGCCCCGACGCTCAACGCCGAAGAACGGGAAGGCCGAGGCGTGCAATCGGCTCATCACGGCGGCCCTCGCGAGGAGTTCCGATGCGACCACGGCTCCTTGGCCGCCCCTTCCATGAAAGCGTATCTCGATCATCTTTCCACATTCTCTCCAAGCGGCGCGCGGCGATAAATAACCATTGAGCCAGTATGCTAATTGATAACATCGTTCACGATGACCGCGGAATGCACCATCGAAAGGGAAAGTGGGAGTGATGATGCGAAGATACATCCGCCGTTCCGCCTTTCTTCTCGGCCAATGGGTTTTCACTATCTCGCGTTCAGGACGTTCTGCCAGGCCACAGAAGACGAGGAGAAGGTCACTCTGGCCCTCAGATATGCCTCCGGGGCCGAGGGAGTGGAGCGGAGCGCGTCGGAGGGCTACCACGGCAACAAGATCGTAGTGCTAGAGAACGCGATCAGGTCGAAGAAGAAGACCGACGCGTTCTTCGACCGGCTCTCGGACTCGGACGTCGCCCAGATACTTGAGACACTCGAACAGAGGGTCAACGAGGAGTGCGCCCTCTTCTTCCGCCTTGACAAGCAAGAGGCCTACCTCGGGCGCCTGGTCGTGACGAAGGGCGATGACGTCATCTCCGTTCGAGCGAAGATCGAATGCTATCCTAAGCGGCGGGAGAATGCCCTGGAGCAGGCACGTCAGTACTTCGGATCGATTCTCTCTTCAGCTTCCGAGCGAGCACATTCTCGCGAACCGGCCTGAGCAAATGGCCCGTCCAAGTCGAAGGATTTATCCAGTCTCTCCGCATCAGCCACACCGATGCAGGGGTAGCCAAGCCTGGCCAAAGGCGCAGGACTTAGGATCCTGTCCTTAGTGGTTCGTGCGTTCAAATCGCACCCCCTGCACTTCGCCCTATCTACCCAGTGTCTCTCTCAGCAGTGATGTGAGTATCTCCGGGTTCACCATCGAGCCACAGTAGCCACAGAACCTCATCGAGCTGATGTCCGAATCCTTGTCGTATGTGATCGATGCGCCGCAGCTCGGGCACTTGTAGTTCAAAGCCAAACCGCCGTACCGCAATTGCTCTATGAGCTCGTTCAGGTCGACGGTGACGTTGCGGTTGATGTTCTTCTTGATCCTCACTCGTCCGGCCTCGTCGTACAGGCTGATCTGTTCGTACATCGCCACGGCGACATCAATGTTCCCCGCCCGCTCCTGGTTGGTCGCCTCGATGACGGAGTCCACGAAGACGAGAGAGGGCCGCGTCTTCGACCTCTCAGAGAAGCGAATTACAATCTCCCTCGCCTGGGGATTGTTCAAGAGTTTCTGCCGGATGATCTCCGTTTCGCTCATGCCTTGATTGAGCAACGACTGAGTGTCTCCGCCGATTTCTCGCCTCCAGGCCTCGAGGTCCTTCTTCCTTTGGCACTCTGGGCATATGTACCTCGGTTCACGAAGGAAGTACAACAACAGCACACCAGGCACGAAGAATATCAGGAACGCGATAGCTCCCGCGAGAATGTACGTCGCAGTATCGTAGCCCGGCACCAGCGAAGGGTAGAATGAGACGGCCACCGCCAATATCGCATAGAAGAGCAGAACGAACGGGGTCGCAAAAAGCATCAGACGATAGTACTTCCCCTTGTGTGTGGCTCCGCATTCCTTGCATTTCGTCAGGAGGGGATTGTACATTTTCCCTTAGAACACCACCCTGCCTCAAAAACCTTCGGAATCGAATGATGCGTATGAAGGTTAGATGGCCTTCCGCATCAACTTGCGCGAGAAAAGCCCTCATTCAGTACTTGTGGACGATGACCTTGCAGGCCGCGCATCTCTCCGCCTTGATGTGGACGATGCCCCACATGTTCGATTCGTAGAGGCGGTCGCCCCCGATGCCGATCCTGCTCATGGAGGTGATCTCCTTCCTCCACTTGACCCCAGAAACGAGGCTCTCGGTCTCGAGGAATCCCTCCTCCATGGGGGAGCCACAGACCGGGCAGTTCATAGCGGCAAATGAATCTAATGGAATATAAAGGGTGGCGGCTGGACTAGATCGACCACCGCACGAACGGATGGGTGCGAGCCCGAAATGCAATTCGGCACCTTTTTATAGATACATAAACAGACCTATACAACGTGACAACGGGATTTGAGCAGTACAGATATGAGACGTTCACGTCGGCGCTGATGAACAAGGGCGGCATGCCCTGCGAAGAGGCCGGGAACGTCGCGATTCGAGTGTTGAACTACTTCGGATACGAAGATGACGTGATCGACAATCTCCTTGACCAGGGGGACAGGAGGCTCTTCTATTTCCTGCAAGACCTCGAACTGATGAAGACCGAATGGGAGGAGGTCATCCTGCCGAGCGGCAGAACGTGGCGCGTGTTCTACTGGATCCTGAACGTAGGGCACATCGACGAGTTCGCGAAGGACGTGGAAGCGAAGTGCCCAGCACAGCCCGAGCTCTACAACGAATTGCCTGAGGACGCGTGGTCCAGGCAAGAGGCGTGAGGGATGGTTTTTTAGCCGCCGTGGCGATTGTCACCCGGTGGCAAGTTGAGCCCTCGAAAGATCCTTGTCGTCGTGTTCGACGGGCTCGGGGACAGAGCGGTCCGCGAGCTCGGATGGAAGACTCCCCTCCAGGCGTCCCGGAAGCCCAACCTGGACTGGTACGCGGCGCATGGGGTCTCGGGGCTGGTAGACGTCATCTCGCCCGGCGTGAGGCCTGGCAGCGACACTTCTCATTTGGCGATCCTAGGATACGATCCCTATCAAGTGTACACTGGGAGGGGACCCTTTGAGGCGGCCGGCGTCGGAATCGTAGGCAAGAAGGGGGACGTGGCGTTCCGCTGCAACTTCGCCACGGTCGATTCCAAGCTGAAGGTCCTTGACAGGCGCGCCGGAAGGATCAAAGAGCCAGACACCGGGAAGCTGGCGAAGGCGCTGAACGGCCTCAGGATCCTCGGCACCGAGATAATCGTGAAGGAAGCGACCGAGCACAGGGCGGTGCTCTTGCTGCGCGGCGAGGGTCTTTCGGCAGCGGTCTCCGACGTCGATCCGCATGACGAAGCGCCAATCCGCCAGGCGAAGGCACTTGCCAAAGGCGCCGAGAAGACGGCGAAGGTCGTCAACGCGTTCGTGCTCATGTCCCACGACATCCTGGCCGCCCACCCGGTGAACGCGACGAGAAGGAAGGAGGGCAAGCCGATGGCGAATATCCTCCTCCCTCGCGGAGCGGGTGAGTTCCCGGACATCGCACCCTTCGAGGCGAGGTACGGAATGAAGGGGGCCTGCGTCGCCGGCGTCTCGCTGATACGGGGGATCGGCCGCGTCTGCGGGCTCGAGGTCGTCGACGTCAAAGGAGCGACGGGTGGGATTGACACCGATATGAACGCCAAGGCAAAGAAGGCGATCCAGCTGCTCAAGGACTACGACTTCGTCCTCGTGAACGTCAAGGCGACAGACATCGCCTCGCACGACGGGGACGCGAAGAAGAAGGTCGAGATCATAGAGAAGCTCGATTCGATGGTCGGGATCCTGAGGAAAGGCCTCGGGAGCGACGTTGTCGTCGCATTCATGGCCGACCACTGCACGCCGGTCGAGGTGAAGGACCATTCGGGTGATCCCGTGCCGCTCATGATCTACTGCGAAGGGACGGTCCACGGCTGTGCCTCCCACTACGACGAGTCCTCGGCGATGAGGGGTGGGCTCGGGCGTCTCAGGGGCAAGGACATCATGCCGATATTGCTGGACAAGGCAGGCAGGTCGGAGAAATTCGGTTCGTAGGGGGCGCGAAACGATTTAGCGGGGGGACGCCCATGTGGCCCCCGTGAAATTCTGCTATTGCCCGAAGTGCGACAAGCTCCAGGCGCGCAACTGGTTCACTAGGAGCAGGTGTGAGATTTGCAACGAGAAGTGCATCGTCTTCTCCGTGAGCAGGACGGTTTTCGGATGGCTCATGTACATCCTCGATGCCATCGCGGTCGCCCTGATCGTGCTCTACCTCCTGGACTATCAGCCGCTCGTTGACTCCCTGACCGTTCTCGGCGCCCAAGTCGCGATCTTCGGTTGCATCATCATATCGTTCGTGATGGCCTTCGTCGACATCGCAAAGACGACGAAGAAGGCCGAGGACAAGGTCCGCTCAGGCAAGATACTGCCCCCGCAGTGATGGCCATACGACCAGGCGGGATTCGAGGCCGTTCCCAGAGGAGAGCGCGATCGTTGACGAGTATAGAGTAGGAAAGGTCGAGCAGTTCTCTCCGCAAGATAGGCACACTCGCCCGCCGTACGAGATGGTCCACTCGTAGGACATCGAGGAAGGGATGAGCTCGCCAAGCACCCTGTCCGCGACCTGGACAAGGCTCTCGCCGAAGCCAGGATCCCTGCCGGAGGCGAACATGACCGCCAGTGAAGATACGCTCGTGGACGGCAGCAAGGTTCCTTTCAGGTCGAGTCGGACCTCGCAACCGAGGAGCGAGCGATGGGCCTCCGAAACCTGGTCCGACCAGTCGGTCGCCTGAGGCTCGGGAGGGGAGAACGACGCGCAGAGAGTGATCGAGACGATCATGGCGACGGCAAGGAATCCGAGGGAATCCACGAGAGCCGCGAAGCCATTCCGCTTGCGGAACCGCTTCATTCCCACCATAGGCTCACCACCAAAAGGCCGGCGGTCACATGGTTCGCCGACATCCTCACTTCCATCGGGATGGACCTGGACTCCACTTCGGTCACGTTCCGAGGTTCGGCCCCGCATCTGCCAAGCTCAATCTCGGCTCCGTCGCCGAGCACCAGATCAAGCGTCACCCTCGCTCCGGCGAACGTCCCGACGGCGCTCCTCGTTTCATTGGAGATTGCTCCGGCCATGCTAATGTCCAGAACACCGTCCTCGAACGCCGAGCAGGACCTGATGCTCACAAGGAGTCTCTCGATCTCGCTTGAGCGCCTCGCCTCTGCCCTCTGCTCCGAGTCCGAGCTGATCGCCCTGCCTATCCCAGCCAAGAGGATCATCGTGGCGATCGTGATGACCAGTGCGGCGACGAGCGTCTCCTGGAAGCCCGCGACGCCTCTACAGTCGCATGCGATCTGCCTTCTCCCTCGCCGCGGCATGACCCCGGGAGTAGCATTCTTGGACTCTCACAGGTCGCGCTACAGCTAGCCTACTCGACTCCCCTCAGATAGTGACCGGCCGTGAGCGAGCCCACCTTCCTCTTGATGGCAGACTTGCGCTTCACGTCCCTCTCCGCGAACGCCTTGGATACAAGCTCAGCCAGATCCCCACTCTTCCTCCTCAGGTCGATGGAGAACGAGTCGATGCCCACCTCCTCGAGCTCCCCGAGGTAGTCGATGAGGCACAGCTCGACGGAGTTCAGCACGTGCGCGTACCCGAACCGGTCGCGATAGACAGGGAAGGAGGCGCCCCGCTCATCGACGAGCATCCCCTGCCCGAGGCCTGGGTCCTTCGCGATCATGAGCTCGACCCGGCCGAACGCCAGAACCTCAAGCCTTCCGGAGAAGTGGCGCCTGAGCGCCCCGATCTCCTCGCGATTCAGCTCGACGGATGCGGTGCTCTGGTACATCGGCGGGACGGCGAGGGAGTTGAAGATGTTCATCGAGTGGTGCCCGTAGAGCTTCCTGTCAGAATATCTCGCCGCCTGGTCGACGGAGCAGACCATGACGCTCCCCTCCTCCACGACGGGGATCTCGGGCGTCACCCTCGGCAGGAGGGGAACGAACTCGACCCCCGAGTCCTTGCAGATCGACCGCGCCTCGTCCATCCTGTTCGCGAGCTCGTAGTACACACGGTCGACGTGCTTGACGACCCTCTCGAGAGTCCTGAGGGAAGAGACGTAGGCCGAGAGCTCCGCCTTCCTCCTCGGCGCCGGAACGTCCGGAAGGTCGAGGTCGACTCTGACCTCCTTGACCTCCATCGGCCGGAGCTCCAGGTCGTCCATCCGGGCCTCGAGCGCGTCGAATTCGCGGTCCTTCGTCTTGTAGACGTCGTAGGTTCCGTCGGGAAGCTCGAACGGGACCCTGTATCCTTCGGCGTCGTCACCTTCCTTGACCTCGAATCCTCCCACCTTCTCGTCCGTCCGATAGAGCGACAATCCGTCGCCTGTGGCCACAGTTGAATTGTGCAGAACGAGACGGCGAGACCTGACTTCCGCCGAGCCGACCGGGATACCCCTCGGTTCCGGGGATCGCCTGCCCATCACGTCCTTCTCGAGCAGATGGCCGCCGGTGAACCCCCGGCTGAACGCCACGAGCATGAGCTCCTTCTCCCTTTCCGTGATCAGCGGCCTCTCTCCGGTCCTGAGCCGGGAGACCGCGGACGCGTAGGCGCTCGTCGTGTAGAAGACGTACTGCGGCGAGCGCATGCGCCCCTCGATCTTGACCGCCTTGATCCCCGCGCTCTCGAGCTCCGGCAGCGCATCCAGGCAGAACAGGTCGGCTGTGCTGAGCAGGTAGCCAGTCAGCTCGCCAAGACGGTACAGCTTGCGGCAGGGCTGGGCGCAGAGCCCACGATTGCCGCTTCGGCCACCGACCATGCTCGAGAAAAGACATTGGCCGGAGAACGAGTAGCAGAGGGCGCCGTGCACGAAGACCTCCACCCCGACGTCGACCGACGAGGCTATCCGCCCGACCTGCGCCAGGTTCAGTTCCCTCGCCAGGATGATGCGCTCCAGGCCATTCTCCTTCGCCCATCTGGCACCCTCGATGGTGTGAATGCCCATCTGCGTTGAGGCGTGCATCGGGATGCCAACTCGTTCCCGATTGAGCCTCACCACGCCCCGGTCCTGGACGATGACCGCGTCAACGTCGATAGCTTTCAAGGTCTCCAGATATCCCAGGACGTCACGGAGCTCGCCCTCCTTGACGAGCGTGTTCACGGTGACGTAGACCTTCGTTCCCCGATCGTGGGCGAGACGGATCGCACCACGCAGCTCGTCCTCAGTGAGGTTCTGGGCCAGCCTCCTCGCTCCGAATTGCTTCCCTCCGACATAGATCGCGTTGGCGCCAGCTAGCAAGGCCGCCTTGAAGGCGCGAACCGAGCCCGCCGGGGCGAGGACTTCCATGCCCACACGGATGCACCAGGACGGTAATAACCGATGAGGTGTTAGGTTGCAGTTAGCGCCAGGTCGCATCTCGCCCGTCCTCGCTCCA
>JAJRAL010000228.1 GCA_028679935.1 Methanomassiliicoccales archaeon
AAGAAGATCTCCTTCGGGAAGCGTTCCGGTTCGAGGCGCCTGCCGAGCTCCAGGGCGGTGGCGATGTTCGTCTCGTGCGGGTTGGTGCCGTGCACCGATGAGCTGAAGACGTCGGGCGTGAGGACGATTACCTGGCCGGGTTCGAGCTGCTTCGTGACTATGGCATCGACGATGACCACCCGGTCGTGGTCGAGCATCTTCTCGATCATGTCGAGCCCGCTCACGCTCGCCTCCTCCACGTCCACGTTCGGCATCTCGAGCTTCATGATCTCCTCCGCGACCCGGATGCCTATTGCGTCGTCGCTGATGATCGGGCTTCCGATGCCGATGACGAGGGCGCGCTTCATCAGGCCTCGGAAGTTGGCGGGGAATAAAAGGGTTTTGAGTGTCTGCGGACGAATCGGCTGCGCATCGAGGTCAGTGCCTCTGTGGTTCGACGGGGCAGGGACCGCCCTCGTCCGAGAAGCTCGGACCCCTCGCCAGCGAGGTGATCCCTCCGACGACCGCGATCGCCGCGGAGACGAGGAAGGCGATACGCATGCCATCGACGAAGTCCTGAGACGCGATCTGGATGCTTCCGACGTCGAGGCCGGTGAAAAGGCTCGATACGATCGCCGTCGACGCGACTGTTGCGACGATCGCGCCCATGACCGCTAGGCTGGTCGCCTGTCCAACGAACCTCATAGTGGCGAGCGTGCCGGAAGCGACGCCGAGCTGCGATTTGGGCACACATCCCATGACCGCACTCGTGTTCGGTGAGGCGAAGAGACCCATCCCAAGGCCGATCACGAACAATCCGATCCCGACGAGGACGGTTGAAGAGTCCACCCCGAGGAGGGATAGAAGGACCAGGCCGGCGGCGATGATGAACATGCCCGCGGAGGCAAGGAGGCGCGAACCGATGCGGTCCGAGAGCAGGCCGCTGAGCGGGGAGAGCACCGCCATGGTGACGGGCATCACCAGAAGCACTCCGCCCGTCTCCAGCACCGACAAGCCGAGGACCCTTTGCAGGTAGAACGACAGTATCAGCGAGACGCCGAAGTACGAGATGTAGTTGAGGAGGGCGGAGATGTTCGCGGCGGCGAAGAGCCGGTTCCTCGTGATCAGGGAGAGATCGAACATCGCTTTGCTTCCCAGTCTCCTTTCGACGAGGATGAACAGGCCGAGGAAGACGACCGCGAGGACGGCGAGAACGATTATTCCAGCGCTGGTCCAGCCCCACTGCTCGCCGAGGGTCAGCGCCACTAGCAGCGAGATCAGGCCGATCGAGAACGTGAACAGACCCCTCAGGTCAAAGCGCTCCTTCCTCCGGGTCGCCGCGTTCTCATGGATGTAGTAGTACGCCATCGCGGCGACTACGATGCCGATCGGGATGTTGATGTAGAATATGGAGCGCCAGCCGAAGGCCGCCGTCAGCACCCCTCCCAGGGGTGGGCCGAGGGCGAGGCCGATGTAGACCGCCATGGCGTTGATGCCGAGCGCCTTCCCCCTCTCCTCACGAGGGAAGACGTCGGTGATGATCGCCGCGGAGGTGGCCCCGAAGAAAGCCGCGCCGACCCCTTGCACGATGCGGAACAGTATGAGCTCGTTGCCGGACTGGGCGATGCTGCAGAGGAAGGAGCCGATGACGAAGACGATGAAGCCAGTGATGAAGATCGGCTTGCGCCCGCGGATATCGGAAAGCCTGCCGACGCTCAGGATCAGCACGGCCAGCGCGACGAGGTAGGCGGTCGGCACCCATATGATCGAGGCGTAGTCCATGTTCAGGTCGCTTGCCATCGTGGGCAGCGAGACCGAAACGATGGTGCTGTCAAGCGGCGCCATCATCGCCCCTATCGAGGTGATGAGGAGCACGGTCCTGCGATAGCTTCTTCCCTGGTCCACGCCTGACGCCTCAGTACTCAGGCCTTATGATGCTGATAGTACACAGATTCTGCGTTCGATTGCTCGGCGGCTCTCCCTTCCATCCCCAAGGAATGTATTGAAGTATCCAGCGGCCAATCCCAAGGCGTGCAGCTAGAGCCGGTTGTATCATTGAGGGTAAATGGTGTCGCGCTGACGCCGCACCAGCTCGACGTTCTCCTCGCCGTCTACCGGCAAGGGAGCCAGAGGAAGGCGGCGGAGCAGCTCGGCCTCGCCGTCCCGGTCGTCCACCGATATCTGGCGCAGGTTGAGGCGAAGTGCGGCGCGACTCTTCTCATCACCACGCCGAGGGGGACGGAGCTGAACGAGGAGGGCAAGGACATCGCTCAGGAGTACGCCGCCCTGATCGAGAGGATGAGGCTCGGCGAGTCCACCGTGGTCGGAGGCACGATAATCACCGAGGAGCTGCTGATGACGGTGCTGTCCAGGCTAGATTCGGAAGCGAAGTACGACCTGGTGATATCCGACGACGAGCGCAACATCAAGGACTTCAAGGCCGGGCTGATGGACGTCGTTCTGCTTGACGATCCGCTCGCGGCCTACGAGATGGAGGAGGTCGAGTTCGAGGAGGCGGCGGAG
>JAJRAL010000125.1 GCA_028679935.1 Methanomassiliicoccales archaeon
GCTCCAGGAAGCCGACGACGAGGACATCAAAGCCCTGGAGAGCTGAGACATCCGCCCTCTGGTCTGGGCCTGAAGCACATGTTCCATACGAAACGCTCCATGAGCCAAAGGTCACAACAGTCGCGCCTTCCGGCCCGCACTCTTATACGCGTGGCTCTCGACGCGATGTGATAGATTCATAACTTCGGACTCGATAGGCGGGGCGGGGGAAGGGCGCTGTACAATATCTACTTCATCGGCACCGCGGGCAGTGGCAAATCCTCGCTCGTCTACCGCTTCCAGGAATGGATGACGCTCCAAGGTCTGGACTGCATCACCGTCAACCTCGATCCGGGGGCGGAATACATGCCCTATCAGCCGGACGTGGACATCCGGGACTGGGTCAAGGTCGAGGAGGTAATGAGGGAGTACGGTCTTGGGCCGAACGGGGCGCAGATCGTCTGCGCGGACATGATGGCCCTCAACACGAAGGAGCTCGTCACGACCATCGAGGGGTTCAAGACGCCCTACGTTCTGATCGACACGCCGGGCCAGATGGAGCTCTTCGCCTTCAGGCAGTCGAGCACCGTCATCGTCGAGGCGCTCGGCAAGCAGGAGTCCTTCCTCGTCTTCCTGTCCGACCCCGCCCTGGCGAAGACACCGAACGGTTTCGTGTCGACGCTCCTGCTCTGCGCCGTGACGCACTTCCGCTTCGACGTGCCGCTGCTCAATGTGCTATCGAAGTCCGACACGCTCACCGAGAAGGAGCTCGAAGATATCACGCGCTGGTCTGAGGAGCCCGAGTCGCTCTACGACGCCCTGACGAGCGGGCAGATGAGCATGAGCTCGGTGCAGTCGATCGAGCTGCTGAAGGCGATGGAGAGCGTCGGGATGTACAACCAGATCGTCCCGGTCTCGTCGGAGGAGCCGAGCGGGATCGAGGACATCTACAACGCCATCCAGCAGTCGATGGAGGGCGGAGAGGACATCCGGTCGGACTGAACGAAGCAATAATAGACCCGGCGAGGCATCCAGGGGCGTGGCCAAGACCCCGACGATACTCCTCTGCCCCCAGTGCTCATCGACCAAGATCATCTCCGAGCTGGGTGGCTTGACCGGCGAGATGTACCATTGCCTGAACTGCAACTACCTCGGCCCGGTAATCATCGAGCGGGACCTCACGGAGGAGGAGCTGAAGCTCATCGAGGATGAAAGGCGGGCCGAGGCCGAGGCGAAGGCCAAGGCGAAGAGCACGAAAAAGAAGGGGTTCTTCCATCGCATGAAGCCTTAGATTCAGCACCGGCGCTCGAGATAGGTCGATTAGCCCAAGATCGGTGCGATGTATTAGGCGAACATGACGCCAGGTTCGGCGCACTTCGCTTCGTCCGTCTCCAGCACCTTCGCGATCGCGCGCTCGAAGTCGCACATGAAGACCGTGTCGCGGTTGTCGCGGATGGCGAACATCCCGGCCTCGGTGCATATCGCCTTGATGTCAGCGCCGGTCGCGGTCTCGGTCTTCGCCGCGATCTCGGTCGGGCTGACGCTCTTGTCGACGTTCATGCGGCTGGTGTGGATCTTGAGTATCTCGACCCTGGCCTCGTAGTTCGGGATCGGTATCTCGATGATCCTGTCGAACCTGCCGGGGCGTAGCAGCGCCTCGTCCAGTATGTCCGGGCGGTTGGTGGCGGCGATGATCTTCACGTCGCCGATCGGGTTGAAGCCGTCCAGCTCGGCGAGCAGCTGCATCAGCGTCCGCTGCACCTCGCGGTCTCCGGAGGTGGCGACCTCCAGCCTCTTCGCGCCGATCGAGTCGAGCTCGTCGATGAAGACTATGCTGGGTGCCTTCTCCTTAGCGAGCTCGAAGAGCTCCCTCACGAGCCTGGCGCCCTCACCGATGTACTTCTGCACCAGCTCTGAGCCGACCAGTCTGATGAACGTCGCGTTGGTCTGGTGCGCCACCGCCTTGGCGAGCAGGGTCTTGCCCGTTCCAGGGGGGCCGACCAGCAGCACGCCCTTCGGCGGGTCTATGCCGACCTTCTTGTAGAGCTCCGGGCGCAACAGCGGATCCTCGACCGCCTCGCGCACCTCGAGAATCTGCTCATCCAGTCCGCCGATCTCTTTGTACGAGACAGGGGGCTTCTCGACGATCTCCGCGCCGACCACGATCGGATCGAGCGACGGCGGCAGGACGCCCATCACCGCGAGCGTCTGCTTGTTGAGGGCGACCCTGGCCCCGACCTCGAGGTCCTCCGATGGCACATACTCTGAAGTGGAAACGATGAAATCCGGCCCGGTCGAGCTCTTCACTACCACCCGCCCGTCGGCCAGGATGTCCTTTATCGAGCCGATGATCAGGGGCGGGGACTTCAGGCGCTCCATCTCGGAACGCATGCGCTTGAGCTCCTTCTGCAGGCGGAAGAGTTCGCTCTCGACGTAGCGCTTCTCCCCCTCGACCCTCCGGATCTCCTCCAAGAGCTCGGTGTTGCGCCTCTCGAGGACCTCCAGCTTGTCCCTGAGTTCGTTGGCGAGCTCCTCCATTTGGGGCTCCTTCATCTCCTTGACCTCAGCCACTTGATCCTCTCTCATTATAAAGGCGGATGATATTTGAAGGCTTCGCATTCTATGATGATTGTTGCGACCTTCCTGAAGACCTGGCGGAGGACGCTGCCGAACCCCCGAGCGAGGCAGTTGTCCACACCGTGAAAATTGGAAAGGATTATTAACGGCACGGGTGTTTGAGAGAACGATATGGCTCAGGTCTGCGAGCTGTGCGGAAAGGAGTCTTCTGAGACGCGCCCCACGTGGGTCGAGGGCGCCCAACTGAAGCTGTGCAAAGAGTGCCAGAAGTTCGGCGACAAGGCGAAGCCGGGCGCTCCTGAATCGCCGGCGAAGGTCGTCATCGAGTCGAGGCTGCAACAGCGCGAGAGGCGGATGCGCACCAGGGACGTCTACCAGGAGGGGGAGAATTGGGAGCTCGTCGAGGACTACGGCAAGCGTATCCGCGAGGCCCGCGAGGCGAAGGGCTGGAAGATCGAGAACCTAGGAGCGAAGATCCTGGAGAAGGCCACCACCCTAGCCAAGGTAGAGGCGAGCGACCTCAGGCCGACCGATGACCTTGTGGCGAAGCTCGAGAGGGAGCTCGGAATCGTGCTCATGGAGAAGGTTCCGCTGATCAAGCCGGAGAAGAGGGCGGTCTCCACGTCGGGAATGACGCTGGAGCACTTCATCAAGAAGGCGAAGAAATAGTCAGTAGCGGGCGATTATCTCAGTTCTCACTCTGTCGACGTACTTCGAGACGTCCACGCCCGAGTCCTTCGCCACCGCCAGCGCGGCGACCTCGACGTCGACCCCGAGTCGCTCCTGGACCTTGTTGACCTTCGCGACGATCTCGCGCTTCTTCTGCCCGGTCGTCCTCGCCACGTCGTCGAGGATGAGGGAGAACGTCGACTGCTCCGCCTCGTCCTTCAGCACGTCCTTGCTCGGATGGAAGTTGACCGGGATCTCCATGTCCTTGTACTGGAACGTCGGCTTGACGAAGCCGTCCTTGCTCTCCAGCAGGCCGCGCTTGATCCCGAGCTCCAAGAGCGCCTGCGCCTCCTTCGGGGACAGCCATCGGAAGTCCATCGAGGCCGAGAAGACGAACTCCTTCTCCGTCAGCACGTTCTTACCCTTGCGCTTGAAGAGGAGCGCGAGGCAGGTCTCCAGTTCGCTCATTGTCTCCAAGGAGCGAGATACCTATAGGGAACATAAAGCCCACCTTTGCTGTCAGACCGAAGCGCGGTACGCAAGGCGATGACGATAAGTATCGCGAGCTCGCGATAGCCGCTCATAGGCGAGTCTCGATGAAAGGGGTTACTCCATGCTTGTGGTTTGACAACCAGGTGGAAGAAGCCACGAGGTTCTATATTTCCATCTTCAAGGACTCGAAGATCATCAGCATCAGCCGCTACGGTGAGGCCGGCCCCGGGCCGAAGGGGAGCATCATGACGGTGGTGTTCAGGCTCGCCGGGCAGGAGTTCATGGGCCTCGACGGGGGTCCGATGTTCAAGTTCAGCCCCGCCGTCTCCTTCGTGGTGAATTGCGAGAACCAGAAGGAGGTAGACGAGTATTGGGAAAAGCTATCCAAGGGCGGAGAGAAGGGCGTCTGCGGGTGGCTGACCGACAAGTACGGGGTGTCGTGGCAGATCGTACCGATCATTCTGGGCAAGATGATGATCGATCCCGACCCAATCAAAGTGGATAGGGTCACGAAGGCGATGCTCAAGATGAAGAAGCTCGACATCGCCACTCTGAAGAAGGCGTATGAGGGGTAGCCGGCCGACGGATCGCCCACCCGCGCTCAACCCTGGAGCGAGCTTTGGCTGTCTGGAGGGGGATACTGGCAGCTCGCACAAGCGTTATATAGAAGAACAAACATCTCACGGCCGCTAGCTTAGGGCTAGGAATCGGTTTGTATTTGAAATTGGAGGCAATCAAATGGGAATGAGCCAGACGCCAATAATAATCCTCAAGGAAGGGACCAAGAGGGACAAGGGCAAGGACGCCCAGTACAACAACATCATGGCGGCACGCGCAATCGCTGACGCGGTCCGCAGCACCCTCGGTCCGCGAGGAATGGACAAGATGCTTGTCGATAGCCTGGGGGACGTCGTCATCACCAACGATGGCGTGACGATCCTGAAGGAGATCGACGTGGAGCACCCGGCCGCGAAGATGTTGGTCGAGGTTGCGAAGACGCAGGATGAAGAGTGCGGCGACGGCACGACCACAGCGGTCATCCTCGCCGGTGAGCTCTTGAAGAAGGCGGTCGACATGGTCGAATCCAACGTGCACCCGACGATCATCACCGCCGGTTACCGAATGGCGGCGAACAAGGCCTTGGAGATTCTGGAGAGCGTCTCGATGCCGGTCGACATCAAGGATCGCGCTACGCTGCGTAAGATCGCCATGACCTCGATGATGTCAAAGTCCGTGTCCGGAAGCCGAGAGCACATGGCCGACGTGGCCGTTGACGCGGTGATCAAGGTCGCCGAGAAGGTCGACGGCAGGTACATCGTCGACACCGACAACATCCAAGTGGTCAAGAAGCAGGGTGGCTCGATGGACGACACCGAGCTCATCGAGGGGATCATCCTCGACAAGGAACCGGTGCACCCGGCCATGCCGAAGAAGATCGAGAATGCCAAGATTATGCTCCTCGACGCGGCGCTCGAGATCAAGAAGACCGAGATCGACGCGAAGATTGAGATCACAGACCCGTCTCAGATGCAGGCGTTCCTCCAGGAGGAGGAACACATGCTGAAGGAAATGGTCGCGAATATCAAGAAGTCCGGCGCGAACGTCGTCTTCTGCCAGAAGGGCATCGATGACATGGTGCAGCACTTCCTAGCACGCGAGGGAGTCCTAGCGGCACGCCGCCTCAAGAAGAGCGACATGGAGGCTCTCGCTAAGGCAACAGGCGCCAAGGTCGTCAGCAGTGTCGACGA
>JAJRAL010000113.1 GCA_028679935.1 Methanomassiliicoccales archaeon
AGCGCGCTGGCCAAGTCGGTGCACTTGTGCTCTTCGCCATGCCCGATGATGACCCTCTCCGGTTTCGGTTCGAGGGTCGCGATGTAGTTGATGAGCTGCCGGCGGTCCGAGTGACCCGAGAATCCGTCGACGGTCTCGATCCCCATCTTGAAGCTGACCGTGAGAGGCTTTCCTTTCTCCATCAGGGTGAGCTCGCTCACGCCCTTCTGGATCTTGCGGCCGAGCGTCCCCTCCGCCTGGTATCCCACGAACACGAGCGAGTTGTTCGGGTCGTCCGCCCAGGACTTCACGTACTCCATGATCGGCCCGCCGTTCATCATGCCGCTCGTTGCGAGGACGATCATCGGTTCGGGCTCGTGACTGATGCGCTCCCTCATCTCGCCCGAGTCGACCCTCTTGAAGATCGTCGACAGAAACGGGTTCTGCCCCATCTGGAATATCTGGGTGCGGAGCTGCGAGTTCAGGTACTCCGGGTAGGCGGTGTGTATCGCCGTCGCCTCCCAGATCATACCGTCCAGGAAGATCGGCACGGTGTCGATCTTGCCGGTCCGCATCAGCTCTTCGAGGACAAGCATGACCTCCTGCGAACGCCCGACGGCGAACACTGGGACCATGACCTTTCCCTTGCGCTGTAGTGTCCTCTCTACGATGAGCTTCAGCTGGTTGGCGGCGTCCGTCCGGCTTGGCTGGATGTCGTGGTATCCTCCGTAGGTCGATTCCATGACGAGCGTCTCAAGCCGAGGGAACTTGTTGACCGTGGCGTTGAAGAGCCATGTGCGCTCGAACTTCATGTCGCCGGTGAAAGCGATGTTGTAGAGCCCGTCGCCGACATGGAAGTGGCAAACCGCCGAACCGAGGATGTGGCCGGCATTCTGGAACGTCAGCCTGATGTCCGGTGCGATGTCGGTCGTCTCGCCGTACTTCAGCGGTATCGTGCGCATGACCGCCTCTCGGACGTGCGCCGACTCGTAGGGCGCCTTCTTCGCCTCGCCGAATGAGACCTTCAGCGCGTCCAGCAGCATCAGCGACATCAGGTCGCGGGTGGGCGGCGTGCAATAGATCGGGCCGGTGTAGCCGTACTTGAACAGAACGGGCACGAGGCCGCAGTGGTCCAGGTGCGCGTGGGTGAGCACGATCGCGTCGATCGAATCGAGCGGCTGGAGCTCTGGCGCAGCGAAGTAGGGCGTGTCCCCGCCCCCTCCGCTGCTTGGCATCGCCCCGCAGTCGATAAGGATCTTGCTCTCCCTGGTGGAGAGCAGCGTGCAGCTCCTGCCGACCTCCCGGAAGCCCCCTAGGGCGGTCAGGCGTAGCCAGCTCTCGCCTTCGACCTTCTGGCGGAACAACCTCCGGCCGACCTTCTTCAGGAAGTCCTTCCGGTCGTCGTGGACGTGGCGCAGGTAATTGCGTATCTCCGAGACCGTCTTGGATGGTATCGGGGGAGCCCTGACGACCTTCGGCGCCCAGCCGACCTCCTTCTTGATCTCGTTAAGAATCGCACCCTGCTTTCCTATGACTAGGCCTGGAGAGAGCGCCTCTATCGTCACCTCTCCGGTGTCGTGCTCGAAGTAGATATCGGTGATCTCCGCCTCGGGCGGTATGATCTCGCGGATGCGCTTCTCCACCGACTCGGGGTCGGCGAGCATGGCGGGATCGGGCCGGATCGCGACCCTGCGCCTCAGACCCTGCGCCAGCTGCCGGATGATATCGTTGTTGCTGGCGAAAGTCTCCAGGTCCCGGGTATAGATGACGACGATCGGGCCTTCGAAATCTATCGATGTGATATCTATCTGGGATGGCACGATCTTGCGGACCTGCTCCCGAGCCTCTTCCAGTATTCTTTCCGCGCTCATGAACCGTTCACACTTCAAGGAAATTGAATTCCAACATAACTATAATTGATGAGTGATTAAAGTGTTTCACTTGGCCTTCGGGTAGTCGATCCCAAGCTTGACCGCCCTTTTCCGTATCTCGTCGTCGGTCAGCTCTTTGTACCCGTCATCCGTGATGCATATGATCGCCATGCCGTCCCCGCTCGCGGAGTCGCGCTTCATGGCGGCATTCAAGGCCCTGATGGCCAGGTCCACCGACTGCTCCATCGGCTGGTCTCTCTTGTAGCTGTCCTCCAGGACACCGTACGCGAAGAGCGAACCAGAACCGACCGAGACGTAATCGTCGCGGATCGAACCACCCGCGGCGTCTATTCCATAGACATGGCCGCCCTCTCCGTCGACCCCTCCCATGATCAGACCGACATAGAAGAATCCCTGGGCCCCTCCGCCCCGGTGCAGGATGTTGGCGAGGAGCGTGGACGCCGCCTTCACGGTCATCTTCGTGCCCCTCTTGAGCCTGTAGAGTTCGACCTCTGCCTTGACGTACCTCGCGAGCAACTGGGCATCTCCGACCAGTCCAGCGGTTGTCAGACCGATGTTCTCGTCGATCTTGAAAACCTTCTGTACTTCCTTGTGAGCGATGATGTTGCCCATCGTCGCCCTGTGCTCAGAGGCCAGCACTACGCCGTCCTTGTTGACAATGCCTATCGTGGTCGTGCCCGTCTTCAGCTGTTGGTTTTCCACCATACTTTCACGCCCTCACAAAACACATCGAAAAGATGGCGAGGTCCAATATGCCCTCTGATAAAGCTTACAATATAAATACCTTTCTTACCCTGGAGCGGCCCTCGCCAGGCTTTTCAATGCCCCTCAGGCCTGCCCTTGCCGCTCGCCTTGGTCTCGAGCATGCGCACGGCGAAGGCGTGGATGAGGAGCGCCACTGAGACGCCCGCGAGCAACCCGGTCGCCAACCTGAGGACGTTGCTGGATTCGTACGAGGTCAGAAGCTGCAGTCCGCCGTCGATCGCGATCGGGACCAGTCCTAGCAGTGGAATGAGGATCCTTGCCTTCGGCCTCGCCACGAGAACCAGTCCCATGCCAGCGGCCAGCCCCACGAATACCCCAATGTCCCTGGAGCAGAAGGGCATCTCGTTCCCGTTGAGATAGTACGAGCGCGCCGCGACCTGATGGCAGTTGCCGTCACCGAACCAGTAGATCGCCGCCGCGAAAGGGTTCATCTGGTCGATCTGGGCCTGGTTGTCGATGGTGCCGACCTTCCCCGAGAGGTCGGTGACCTGTCCAGGAGTGAGCGTGAAGGGCGCCAGGAAGACCAGGGACGTGAACGTGAGGAAGATGACAAAGATGACGACCTCTGCTTTCCGGATCGGGCGGAGCTCCTTCCACACGGCATTGGCCACGAGGAACGTAGTAGATAATCCTTGCCAAACCTTCTTCCTCGACCATCCTTCGCTTGCCTGGACCCTCACAGAAAGAATCATAAAGGGGCCATGGGTCTAGGTCGACCATGGACCGACTCCCGGAGGAATTGATCCAGCTTAAGAGGTTCCACGGACACCTAGGGCCGTATGTGACCATAGGCTACAGGATGGGCCAGCTAGCACGCCAGAGGCTCGAGGGCAAGCTGATGGCGATCTCGTTCACGGGAACCAAGACGCCGCTCTCCTGCCTGGTCGACGGCATCCAGTTCTCTTCTGGCTGCACCCTCGGCAAGGGGAACATCGCGATCCATGACAACGGGGAGGCGAGGGCCCACTTCATCTCCGACACACACCTCCTGGACGTGAAGCTCGACGACGAGGTCAGGAAGAGCATCGACCAGACGATGAGCAAGGAAACCGAGGAGGCGACGGCGCTGGCGATCTACAACGCCCCGGAAGAGGAGCTCTTCGTCGTCAGAGTAATTGAGTCAGAGCTGAGCGAGAGAGCGCTGAAGTTGAAATGAACACCATCAGGGCGATCGGCGCGCGCGTGCCGAAGTCATAGAGGATGTCCTCCCATCGCTCCCTGCCCCGGAGCCTGCCGGTGAAGTACGAGATGATCGCGGCAAGCTCCAGGACGTAGATGCCCGTCACTACCACCAGGCCGTCGGTGCCGGACGTCAGCGTCCCGATTCCCTGGAGCAGCCCGAAGAGGCCGACGGTCACACCCAAGATCAAGGGCGCGAAGAAGACGCTCGAGGCCCTCATCATGTCCACCGTCCCCCGGAGCGAGTCGTCGATCTTCAAGGACGCGCTGCGCAGGTCGTCCAGGTTCGTCGCAAGACTGAAGGCGACCTTTCCCGCGGATACGGGGTCCGAATCGGCAGCGGTCGCTGTCGTCAGGAAGGCGTTCCAGTGTAGCGGGAACGATTCGCGGATCTCGTCGATCCGGATCGCCTCCTCGGTGCTCGTCCTCGAGATCCTGATGCGATGGAGCACCCGCCCGACGAAGGCCGAGAAGCCGCTTCCGGCGCGGTTCGAGGAGCATTGTTCCAGCGCCCTCTCGAACGAGGTGCCGCAGGACAGTCTGTTGGCGGTCTGGTACAATCCGGAGACGAGATCCGACTCCCATCGACGCCTTTCAGTGAAGGCCGCGTGCTCCCTCATGGTCCTCATGGCGAACTGGATCGGCACAGGCAGCCCGCCGGCGAGGAGGATCAGGTACGGGTTGGCGTCGGCGACCAGCATGACCAGGATCACCAGCCCCCCCGACACACCGATCGCGGCGATGTCGTTCCTGCGCAGTCCAAACCCTCGGAGTCTCCCTCCGGTGGGATTCCTTGACAGCACCGCTCGGGCGTAGACCAGGGTCCCCATCGGAAGAGCTACGAGAACGATCACGGCGAGCTGGGTCAGGGGCAGCATGGAGGGCGGAGATCCGCCTGACGAGAGATCAAGCGATCCCAGAGCCTGGAGCGGCACCATCGTGAACAACAACACCGGCACCAGCACGCCCACCGCGAACAGGACCATTGTCGGCGTCGCGAGCGAAGAGACGTAACGGTCCGTAGCTTCCCTCACCCCATCGATCACCACCCTCGATGCTCGGTCTAGCAGCCTCTGGATGCTTTCGCGGCCGGATTCGTGCGCGGTGGAGAGGAGGAGATGAAGCGCCTGCCTCACGCTGTCGTTCCTCTCGGAGAGGCCCGACGCGACCTCGATGACCGCGTCGTCCATGCCCTCGCTCTCCTTCGCCAGCACCTTCCAGGCGGAATGGCGAAGTCGATCAGCGAGCACGCCTTCGCGGGCGGAGGCCGCTCTCAGCGCGCCTTCGATCGAAGGGCGGACGTGCATGCTCATGACCATCGTCCCGACCACAGAGGGCGCCTCCTTGAGAATCGTGCCCTCCTCCGCCTCCATCGACCTCCTGCCCCTGGAGGCCGCGTAGGAACCCCCTAGGATTGGGCCCGCCAAAGTGACTGGCACGACATAGAGGAGCCCCTCGAATCCCAATAGGGCAAGGATTGCGAGGTCGAACGCCAGGCACAGCACAATCGTTCTCTTGAATGCCGCCCAGCCTCGTTGGACCATATCATAGGGCGACTCCCCGTTCCTTTCCATCCAGGCGTCCAGTTCGTCGGTCCTCTTCGGTTCGAACATCTTTCTCGCGAAGTCTGGCACGGGCGCGCTCGACTGGCCGACTGATAGGGACAATCGGCGATGCACGGTCACGCCCCCACCAGTCCTCGGAATCCGTCCAGTATCTCCTTGTAAGATCTATTCTTCTCCGCGCCTTCCCAGAAGTGTGCGTTCGCCCTGCAGACCCATTCCGGGCCGAGGAACGAGGCGTCCTTCTTCGCCATCTGGACAAGCATCTCCCTGATCTCCACTCTCGTCTGGATGTTCTGCAGCGCCTCGAGGTACGTGATGTTCCAGGACTCGGCTATGCGAGCGACGACCCTCGATGGCGAGGACATCGATTCGACGACCTTCCCGGAGCGCGGATCGAATCCAGTGAGGATATTGAAGTCGCCGTCCTCCTTCTCCGGCGTCTCGGCAATCTGGAGCACCCTCCTCTCGGGCGTTTGCGACCCTCGGTGCCGGTGCAGGCCGATGCAGACAACGATGTCGGTGGCGAGGAACTCCCTCGGCGGGATCCCCATCTCGTTGACGACCCGATCACGGACCGATTCCGGAGAGTCGCCGTGGATCGTGCCAAGCACGCTCGAGCCGGCCTTCCCAGTACGCATGCCGTCATAGAGGGTGTGGGCCTCGCGCCCTCTGACCTCTCCCATGACGATCGCCGACTCGCCGAGGCGGAGCGACACTCGGAGGGCATCCTCGCTCTTCGATTCGGCATCCTCGTCCGTGGACGGCTGGACGACCAGGGACTGGACCTTGTAGCCGAGCGTCTGCATCGCCGCGACGGGCAGCTCGGGTGTGTCCTCGATGACCAGGATCCGGTGCGAGGTCGGGAACTCGAACATCGTCGCCGAAAGGAGGGCCGACTTGCCCGCTCCTCTCGGGCCGCAGAAGAGGACGGAGCTCCGGCCATCGATCAGGAACGAGACCAGGCCGGCGGCGAAGGTATCGATTGTCCCGATCGAGGCAAGCCTTGTCAGCGTCCAGGGCGTTCTCGAATGCCTCCTCAGCGCCACCGCGACGCCGTCAGCGCTCAGCGGCGGTCCGATCACCGTCGCCCTGGAGTTCAGCCCCCCGAGGTCGGCCTCGAGCACCGGGCAGGCCCTGGAGAACGGTCTTCCGCTGTAGTACCGGATCCGTGATACGAGGCCATTGACCTCCGCCTCGGACGCCATGATGTTCGTGGTCGCCCTCACCATCGAACCGCGACCTTGAAGCCCGTTCAGGGTTACGTGCACCAGGTTCTTCGAGGCGGGCGCGTCGACGTAGATGTCCTCGACGTGTTCGTCGGCCAGGAGCGTCTCGAACAGCCCGAAGCCGACCGTATTGCGAACGACGCAATCCGTGACCTGATCGAGCGTCCGTGCATGACCATCGACGGAGAGGGGAAGCGCCAGCCTCCTCTCCTTTGCCAGGCGACCCGCCTCTGCAAGGGCCATCTCCGCGACCTGCTCCCTGAGCTCCTCCTGGGAGATGTCCAGGGTCCCGAGGGGATTCGACGAGACGGCCTCGATGACGGACGTCACCAGACCGTGCAGCTCCGGGCTGAGCGAGTGCTCCCAGGGGGTCAAGAGGTAGTGGGTGCGCATCTCCCGGTCATCATGCACCACCTGGACCGTCGCATCATCGACCGCGTATTCCGCAAGAAGCGACGAGCCCCTGGGGACGAAGTCCGACAGCCAGAACCTTGAGAACGAAGGCCTGCGCCTCTCTTGCCGACGCAACAACGGCGACAGACCTCTCGGTCCTTGGGGCTCAGCGCCGACCGGTTTGGGCGCCTGACCCTTCGGAAGGATCACCCGCGTCGGACACACCTCCAACGACCTTGAATGCTCGTTTCGCTAGCGATGATTCGAACTTGCCGTACTCGCGACCCGCCGCGGAGATCGCCACTCGAGTCCGATTGAGACAGGAATCGCAATCACGATTCCGAGACTTCGACATCGAACTACCGATGTCTTCGGGCGTCGGTCTCGCTGGGAATCTTGAAAGGATGCGCGACGTGACCTTCGCCGGCGAGGCGTCGCACTGATGGCAGATGCGACCGTCCTGGGATGCGGAACCGATCGCCTCGAGGGCCTGGAGGATCCTCACCAATGGATAGAGGGTCTCTATCACGTTCCTATCGTAGCGGACCTCCCATGCCCCGAGCAGCTCGATTCGTTCGGCGGATGGGTGCTTCGCAAGCAGTCGGAGGGCACCGACCAGGCAAGTCCTATCAGTCAGATCCTGGCGTCCTTGGCAGCGTTCGCAGTCGACCTCAATCGTCCGCTGTCGATAGCTTCCGGGACATCCAGGCCCCCTGTCCCTCTTGCCGTCCGCAGTGGTCGCAGTGGTCATGCCGCCCCTCCTTGCCCATGGAGCGAGGACGGGCGAGATGCGACCTGGCGCTAACTGCAACCTAACACCTCATCGGTTATTACCGTCCTGGTGCATCCGTGTGGGCATGGAAGTCCTCGCCCCGGCGGGCTCGGTTCGC
>JAJRAL010000107.1 GCA_028679935.1 Methanomassiliicoccales archaeon
GACGTTTCCCGCTAAGTCAGGCGCTTCTCCAAGTAGAACGCGTCGAGGCTCTTCCCGTAATAGTCTGGTACGGTCCCCTCGATATGGAACCCGCTGTGCAGGTAGAGGTTCAGGGCAGGGACGTTCGCCACCCCGACCTCCAGGGCCAGCTTCTTGGACCCCCAGCTTCTTGCCATCTCCTCCATCAGCCTCATCAGCTCTCTCGCGATACCCCTGAGGCGGTGCTCCGGCAGGACGGCGAGGGAGATGATTCTGGCGGACCAACCGACCTCCTCGTTCAGCAGCATCCCGTAGCCAACGATCTCGTTGCTCTCCTCCGCCACGTACGTAGTGACGGACTCCTCCAGCAGCAGGCTCTCGACCAGCTGCCGGCTGAAGCCCTTGGCACCGAAGCAGATCCGCTCGATCCTCATGAGCTGCTTCATGTCGTCGATGCTGCCCTCCCGCAAGTGCACGGCCCTCTAACCCATCTTGTCCACGCTAAAGCTATCGCCGGACGCGACCGGGTAGGAACGGCCGCGGGGCGACCGAAAGCAAGAGATACTGGGTACGTGGTTTGGCTCGCTTGATGAGCGAGGCCCTTTGCATCGGCCGCGTCCTCTCGTCGTCCAAGCCGGGGGACGAGGTCACGGTCCGCGGTTGGATATACCGCACCAGGAGTTCCGGTGCGATCGTCTTCGCGGTCCTCCGCGATTCCACCGGTATCATCCAGGTCACGGCGAAGAAGGGCAACCTGCCGGACGAGGACCTCGACGCAGCGAAGTCGGCGCTGATCGAGTCTTCCGTGAGCGTGGTCGGAAAGGTGGCCGAGGACAAGCGCGCGCCCGGCGGGATGGAGGTCCGCGCATCATCGTTCAGGGTCATAGGGACCGCACAGCCCTTCCCGATCACCGAGTACCAGAGCGAGGAGCTGTTGCTCGACAACCGGCACCTCTGGATCAGGTCCCGCGAGCAGAACGCGGTGATGAAGATCAAGGCCTCGATCATGGAGGGCGCGAGGGAGTGGCTCAAGGAGAACCGCTTCACCGAGGTCACGCCGCCGATCTTCACTCAGAATGCGTGCGAGGGCGGGGTCACGCTCTTCAAGCTGAAATACTTCGACGGCGAGGCGTATCTGAGCCAGAGCGCTCAGATGTATCTCGAAGCGCTGATATTCTCGCTCGAGCGCGTTTATTCGCTGACGCCCTCGTTCCGGGCCGAGAAGTCCAGGACCACCCGTCACCTGACGGAGTACTGGCACCTCGAGCTGGAGGAGGCCTGGACGGACAACGCGGGCAACATGGAGATCCAGGAGGGTCTCGTCTCCGCGATGGTGCAGAAGGCCGTCAAGGACCGACGGGAGGAGCTCCTCCTGCTGGGTAGGGATCCGGAGACGCTCAAGGAAGTAGTGCCGCCGTTCAAGCGGGTGAAGTACTCCGAGGTCATCGAGTCGCTCCGGGCGAAGCAGTTCGACGTCTCGTTCGGCTGCGACCTGGGCGCGGTGGAGGAAAGGGCGGTGACCTCGGAGGAGAGGGTCCCGGTCTTCGTCACCAACTTCCCGAAGGAGTGCAAGGCGTTCTACATGAAAGAGGACCCGGACGATCCGAGGACGTACAAGTGCGCCGACCTGCTCGCGCCCGAGGGCTACGGCGAGGTCATCGGGGGAAGCGAGCGCGAGACCGATCTGGCGAAGCTGGTCGAGAGGCTCGAGGCGCAGGGCGTACCGATCAGCGTCTACGAGTGGTATCTGGACCTGAGGCGGTACGGTTCCGTTCCTCACTCCGGCTTCGGGCTGGGCGTCGAGAGGATCGTGCGCTGGGTCTGCAAGCTCGAGCACATCCGCGACGCGGTGCCATTCCCGAGAACGGTCGCTAGGGCCTATCCCTGAGCGAACCGGCGGGCCGCCTCGGCGTATACTTCCGTCGCGCGCTCAAGCTTGAAGCGTTCGACGTACTCGTCATCGACGTGCGCCATGTTCAGCCCGCCTGGGCCGCACACGATGACGTTGGGATTCTGGGCGGCGTACACCGGCGCCTCGGTCGCGTACGGTACGACGATCAGGTCGGCGCCCGTCAGCTCCTTCATCGCGCGAGAGAGCTCGCTGTCCTGGTCCGCCTCGTACGCCTCGAGCTCGTACAACATCTGGATGTCGTAGTCCTCGCCCATCAGCTGATCCATGATTATCGTCCTCACCTTGCGGTAGGTGAGAGGCGTCGGGAACCTCGCGTCTATCTCGACCTGACAATTGTCCGGCACGACGTTGCTCTTCGTGCCGCCCTTGATCATCGATACACAGACCGTCAGGTCGTCCGACTGGATCTCCGGGACGGTGGGGAGCCTTGCCAATTTGTCGAGGAGCCTTCCCATCCTTGAGATCGCATTGTCCCCCAACCAGGGCTGACTGGCGTGGGCGGCGGTGCCGTGGGTGGTGAGCTGGAAGCGCGAGATGCCCTTTTCCTTATAGGCCGGCAGTAGGTCGGTAGGCTCGCCGATCAGGACGCCCTTCGCTTTCCAGAGCAGATCGAGCTCTGACAGGGCGAATGCCCCGGTCATCTTCTCCTCTTCATCCGTCGTGAGGAAGACGCTGAACACGACGTCCTCCTTCATCAGCTCGGTCGAGGCGTGGAGCATCGAAGCGACCGCACCCTTCATGTCCGCCGAGCCGCGGCCGAAGATCTTCCCTCCCTCGACCTCCCCCTGCTCCCTCGTCCACCTCTCACCGACGGGAACGGTATCCAGGTGACCTGAGAGAATCATTCCTCCCTCGCCGTTCGTAGCGCAGAGGGCGGGCATCGACCTCTCTCCGTGGACCGAGACGTCCATCCCCAGGTCCTCGAGCCAGCCCTTGACGAAAGATGCCACCGGCTTCTTGTCGTCCCTGAAGTCGCTGGGCCTATCCAGCAATTCTCTCAGGGTGTTTACGACCGAGGCCGTGGTCTTCCTTGCCATCCCCGTCCCTCCGTCACTTCTTGACGAATGGCGGGGTCACTACCTTCGCCGGGAAGATGCCCTCGCGTATCCGTATGTCGATCGCTCGCCCGGGCTCGTCGAAAGGCGGCCTGACGTAGCCCATGGCGATGCCCTTCTTGAGGCACGGGGAGAGCGTGCCGCTCGTGACCTTGCCGATCATCTTTCCTTCCGAAAGCAGCTCGTAGCCATGCCTCGGGATCCCCTTGTCGATCATCTCGAGGCAGACGAGGCGCGGATAGTCTCCTGCCTCCTTCTGTTTGATTAGAATGTCCCTGCCGATGAAATCGTGGTCGAGCTTGACGACCCAGTGCGGGCCAGTCTGCATCGAGGTCTCGCTTCCGTCGAAGTCGGTGCCGGAGAGCAGGTAGCCCTTCTCCAACCTGAGCGTATCCCTCGCGCCGAGCCCCGCCGGCTTGAGGCCCAGATCCTTCCCCGCCCTGAGCAGGATATTCCAAAGCGGGACTGCCGAGGCATTCTCGACCAAAATCTCGAACCCATCCTCGCCGGTGTAGCCGGTCCTGGAGACGTAGCAGAGCTCGCTGTACTCGCCAACCGAGCCCTTCGTTCCGGGGCGGCACTGCCTGGTGATCGTGTCGCAGAGGATGCCCGACTGCTGGAACCCCTCTGTCAAGCCTTTCGACAAGGCTCCCTCGGCGAAGAGCTCGATGAACGCGCCGGTGAAGTGCTTCATCGCGCCTATGTCCGTGAAGGTGAGGTTCTCCATGATCTCGAGCGCCTTGGGGCCCTGCACCGCGATCGAGGCGAGCCGGCGCGAGACGTCGATTACCTCCTGCCCGGTGGAATGCTTCTTCACCCAGTCCAGCACCTTCTCGGTGGTGGCGGCGTTGGGCACCATCAGGTACTCGTCCTGGATCCAGTGGTAGACGATGGCGTCGTCGATGATCGTTCCATCATCGCGCAGCAGGTGGCCGTAGACGGCCTTGCCCACCGGCGCGTCGTCGATGTCGTTCGTCATCAGGCGGCGGATGAGCTCCTTCGCCCCCGCCCCTCTGATTATGATGTCGCCCATGTGCGAGATGTCGAAGATGCCAGCGGCCTTGCGCACCGCGATGTGCTCGTCGATGATCGAGGTGTATTGCACCGGCATGTCCCAGCCCGCGAAGCCGATCATCCTGGCCCCGAGCTTGACGTGCTCCGCGTGGAGCGGTGTCTCGTTCATGGTCCCGACCACCCAGATGATTACTGGATGCGCTTAAAGGCTTTGGGAGCCTGGTTTGTCGGGCGGAATCAGGAGCCTAGCAATTGCTCCAGGCGCTCCTTGAGGACCTTCGCCGGTATATCAGGCAGGGAGATGTACGTCGTACGCCCCCCGCCGCTCGGGTCGCCGACCACGCGCGATGAGATCAGGCCCTCGTTCGCCAGGTCCTGGATGTAGGCCCAGAACTGCGTGTGCGCCCTGGCCTTCTCCCCCGCTTCCTCCGCCGCGACACGGTAGACCTTCTCCACCTCGCCCGTCGTGACGTACGCCTGATCCTTGATGGCGCGGGCGATCGAGAGGAGCACGATCTTGCGCTGCCTATCCAGTTCCTCGATCTTGCTCTCCGTGACGACCGAGTAGGTGAGCGCCTTCGCCGCGCGCACGTGCTCCGCCGTTAGCTCGTTCGCCCTCTCCTCCTCCGCCAGCATCGCCGCCTTCTCCAGCAGCTCGATGGCGAACCGCGCGTCTCCGAACTCCGATGCGATATCGCCGATCAGCGCCAGCGATTCCTCGCCGATCGCGTTGGGGAACAACGCCAGGGCGGCGCGGTCCGCCACGATGTCCGTCAGCTCCTTCGCATTGTATCGCTCGAAGAGGATCGCGTTCGCCCGCTTGAACGTCGAAGAGGAGGCTGCATCTAGCATGTCGAGGACGTACTTCTGCGAGACGAGTATCAGGGAGAGCGACGCCCTTCCCCCGACCCGCTCCTCGTCGAACCGCGACAGGTCGTAGATGAGGTCGCTCGCGCCTTTCCGCAGCAATACGTCAGCCTCGTCGAGCACGACGACCAGGTGCACCTTGCGCTTGTCGATGTGCTTTCTCAGCGATCGGAGCATCTCCGCTGAAGAGAACCCCCTGTCCGGGAAATGCTCATCGAAGTGCGTCACCAGCCTCAGCAGGACGCTGCTCTCCGAGTTCCTCTGGCGGCAGTTGACGATGACGAAGTCGACCGCCCTCTCCTTCTCCTGCCCTTCCTTGACGAAGTCCAGGCAAAAGCGCTTCGAGGTGGCCGTCTTTCCCGTACCGACCGGGCCGATGAGGAACGCGGTCTGCGAGGTGCCCTGCTCCAGCACCGGGCGGAAGAGCATCCAGAGTTTGGCGAGC
This sequence comes from Methanomassiliicoccales archaeon, assembly GCA_028679935.1. Next base: position 5,273 of record JAJRAL010000107.1, read on the forward strand.
TGCGGCTCGCGGTGTATCAGGCGGTCGGGCACGTAGTCGAACGACAGCTTCGACGGGTCCTTGAGGACCCGCGCCCCCCGCTCCTGGTATCCCGCGTTCATTTCCTCTTGACCTCAGCAATCCGGAGAACGGCCTGGTGTGAGCTTCAGTCCACTCCGTCGCACAGAGGGCGATTGACCGTATTAACCATAGCGAAGGGCCGCTGGCAACGCGGGAGGCGAATTAGAAGTGGGGGAATGCGAAAAGGATGTCCACTTGGTTCGGAAGGGGTCAATCCTTTCGCGCATTTCTGCCCCAATCGCCGACCCTGGAAGTGCTATATTAACCCATCTTCAGAAAGCATCGGCGAGGCTGTCGAAATGTCACGGGTGAAAGTAGTTATATCCCCGAAGGTATGATTTGCCAGCAAGTCAAGGGGGCCTCATAGATGGTAATGGATACGATGCTCAAGAGCACGATTGGCGTCTCGAACACCGAGGACCTCATCATCGAGGCGGTGCGCGACCTCATCAAGGACGAGATCAAGAGGTACATCCGGCAGAAGATCGAGGAGAACCCGGCGATCAAGAGGGAGATGAAGGAGGCCGTCGGGGAGTTCATCGACGCGAAGGCGCGCGAGGCGTACGCGATCATCAAGCTCGGCAAGTGCGCCGCGGAGCTCGGCATCCAGGTCGTCCCGCCGGAGATGAAGGAGAAGCTGGGCAAGGATCTCGCATCGCTCGTCGAGAAAGAGATGAGCCAGGTCTTCGAGAAGATGTGAGAAGGCCTTTTCTGCCCTCATGGCTTGCACTTGTCTCTCCCTACATGAAGGGAGAGCTGATCGATGATTGTCAGAGAAAGTCTTGTCACGGGGCCGAAGCCCCGAAGGGGTTTGAGGAGGTCCGCGGGTCCCGAGCACGTAGGATGCCGGCCGGGCCGTTGGACCAGGGATCGGAAAGGCGGGGCGAAGTGCCTCGTCCGGCTTAGCCGAACAGGGCGCCGAGGCCGGCTGCAGCCTCTTCCTCGCTGACCTGCTCCTTCTTCTCCTCTTCCTTCTTCGCTTCCTTCTTCTCGCCTGCTGGGGCAGCTGCGGGAGCGGCGGCCGGAGCGGCCACTACTGCGGCGCTCGCGATTGCCTCATCGATGTTCACTCCCTCGAGGGAAGCGGTCAGGGCCTTGATCCTGGCGGCGTCCGGTGAAACACCGGCGCTCTGTAGGACAGCGGCGACCGACTCCTCGTTGATCTGCTTACCAGCGGCGTGGAGAACCAGGGCGCTGTATACGTATTCCATTTTTCTACCTCCTTTGTCTCATCCGAATAGTTGACCGAGGCCAGCTGCGGCATCCTCCTCGCTGACCTTCTCCTCTTTCTTCTCTTCCTTCTTGGCGTCCGCCGGCTTGTTCGGCGCGGCGGCAGCCTGGGGAGAGGGCTTTGCTGACAGCCTCTGTTTCACACGCTCGTCCGCGAGCTCCGGTGCCCGGGACGCGAGGGCGAGCATGTTCGCCTCCGCCTTTGCCAAGAGGATCTTGATGTTGTCCTTCATCGGCAGCGCGGCCTTGACGCTCAGTGCGACCGCCTGCCGGTAAGCCTTCGCCATGATCGGGCCGACAGTCTCCGGCGCCGGGTAGGCGATCTCGACCGCCAGGCCCATAGCGCTGCGGGACGCGGCCGCGAGCTGCGAGACGTAGTAGTCCGCCGGGATGTCCAGGACGTCCTTCTTGTAGATCAGCCCGTCCTCGAACACTCCCCTAAGGTCCATGCCCACGGTCATGGGTAGGATCTCGAGCTTCGGGAGCACGGCGGCGAGCTCGGGCGATATGACCTCACCCTTCTTCACCAGGACCTTGTCCTTCTTGATGACGATCTTGCCGCCCTCGATGCCCGCCGGTATGCCGACCTTCTGCAGCTCACCGACGATCGGGCCGGGCTTGAAGGGGGTATCGCCGGCCTTCACTTCGATGTCCTCGGGGGCGATATCCCCGGGCTTCGCCGCGGCCTTGGACTTGGTGGACTCCATCTCTCGAAACAGCTTGAACGGGTTCGCATCGGTCGCTACGATCGCGACCTGCCCTCCCATCAGGTCCTTGAGCTTCTCCAGGCCCGGCCTGTCCTTCGCCGCCTCATCGATGGCTATGTCCATCAAGGTGTTGCGGGACATGATGATCTGGGCCTTGGGGCGCATGCCCTGCCTCATCATCTGAAGCTGGGCCGACGGGATCCCGTGGAGGTCGACGACGGCGATCACCTTGTGAGTCTTCATCGCGGTGGTGATCTCGCCCACGACGACCTTCTTCCAGGATGCGACGTGAGCCATCTCAGATCACCCTCGCCGAAGGCCCCATGGTCGTCTTGACGTAGACTGAGCCGATGTTCATCGAGCCCCGCTCGAGCTTGGTGACAAGCCTCTTGAGGATCGCGTCGACGTTGTCCGCCAGCTGCTCCGGCGTCATGTCCGCGGTGCCGACCGCGGTGTGGAACGTCTTCCGGTCCTTCGAGCGGACGGTGATGGTCTTGCGCAGCGTCTCGATGAACGGCTTGGGGTCAGCGCCGGGCTGTATCGGCCTGGGCATCTTTCCCCTCGGGGCGAGTACGATACCCAGTCTCTTACCGACCGTCGGCATCAATGGCGCCTCGGCGATGAAGTAGTCGAACTCCGCCGCCATTTTCTTGGCCGCCTTCTTGTCGTCGGCGAGCTTTCCCAGTTCGTCCGCCGTCAGGGTGCGGTCGGCGACGGACCTCGCCTTCGCGACCATCTCGTTGCCGCCGATGACGCAGACCTTGACCGGTCTTCCCCGACCGTGCGGCAGGATGACGTCATCCTGGACACGGTTCTTCGGGACGGACAGGTCGATGTCCTTCAAGTTGATCGAAATGTCGACCGTCTCAACGAAGTTGCGCTTCTTAGAACTCTCTAGCGCCTTCTTGACGGCCGTTAGTGTCGCTTTCTCTGCCAATTGATATCCCTCCCGTAGTGCCAACGAGCCGAAGCTCTCCTACAGTGGTGTGGAGTCCCTCTATACTCCCGTCATTAATAAGGATTTCGGGGGCTTCAGGCCGCGAGCTTCGCGTCCCACTTGCCTTCCCGAATCTCCTTCTGGATGACCTTCGGGTCTTTGCCTTCGACGGTGACACCGGACGAGACGCAGACGCCGACGACCTCCATGACCCGGTTCTTGAGGCTCTTCCCCATGAGCGAGTCCTGCTTCATGCCGGCGATCTTGATCGCCTGCTCGATGGTGAGGTTGCCCGCCTTCGACTTGTTCGGGGTCCCGGAGCCCTTCTCCGCCCCGATCTCCTTGAAGATGAGAGAGGAGGTCGGCGGTGTGCCGACCTTGATCTCGAACGCCTTGGTCTTTGGGTCGACGATGACCTTCACTGGCACCTTCATGCCCTCGAACCCCTTCGTCTTCTCGTTGATCTTCGCCACGACCTGGACCACGTTGATTCCCATCGGGCCCAGGGCGGGTCCCAGGGGCACGCCGGCCGATGCCTTGCCGCCCTCAACCAATACTTCGATCGTTTCAGCCATTGCGTCACTTCTCCTTCTCTAGAACTCTGACGTGATCTCCTCTGACGGTGACGGGGATTGGCACCATCGCCTCGAACAGCTCGACGGTGATCTCCTCCTTCGCCTCGTCGATTTGCTTCACCCTCGCCTTCTCGCCCTTGAAGGGGCCGGCGATGAGTTCGACGACGTCGCCTTCCATGATGCCCGACACGAGGGGCTTCGGCGTGAGGAAGTGGTCGATCTCGGCGAAGCTCGTCTCACCCTCCACCAGGCCGCGCGCCCGGCGGATGCCGCGGACGGTCTCCTTCAGCTCATCGGTGTTCATGCCCTCGATGAGCACGTAACCGCGCAGCGTCGTCGGCGCCAGGATGGCATAGATGCCGCTCTTGGCGGCCTTCGCCTTCGAGGCTACGTCGTCAGCGACCTGCCGCTCATGCCCGATCGATGCCTTGAGAGCGACGATGGATTGGCGGGCGGCGGCGGAGAACTCCATGCGGTCGCAGATCTCAGGGGCACCGGCGAGGCACGCTTCGATCGTTGCCTTCGCTCCCTCCGCGTATCTTACTCCCTTGGGTGCCTGGAGCTCGAACTTGAGCTCCTTCGGCTTCCCGCCGTCGAGGTTGATGTCGACGCCCTGCGAGATCGACGCGCTGTCCCAGAGGACGCGGTCGTTGGCGTCGTGTATCCTTGCCTCCCACTCCGCGGCGCCCTCGCCGCCGCTGAGGGAGACGGTGACCTTGATCGATACCTTGTGTTTGCCGGGCTGGCCGCTCTTCAGTGAGATGTTCCAGTAGGACGGCTGCCCTGCGGCTACCATGTGGTCGTCCTTCTCTCCGGCGAACGTCAATGCGGCCGTCGGTGCTGCTACTTCCTGGGGCACCGGCGCCGCGGCTGGCTCTGCGGGAACGGCCGGTGGGTTGACCTCTTCGCTCATTTTTATCCACGCCCCATCGACGCAGGACTAGCCGAACCATCCCGGGATGGTTGTCCAGATGAGATAGATGAGGAAGCCAAGGCCGCCGATGAGGGCCATTCCCACACCGGTGACGATTATGGTCTTGATGTACTCATCGTTGGTGGGCTTTCGGGCCATCTTTATGACACGGCCATACTTGCCCTTGCCGATGCGCTTTACGCGCTCCTCAACGTCCTTTTGGACTTCCCAGGACTTGTCGACTATATCCATCGCGATGCACTTCTTAGACCTATTCCCGAATCGCTTCTATATTAAATTCCTTTTGGTTCACCTGATGAAGTCTACGTCCATCGAGCCTTTCGATGCGATTTCCTTCGGCCCGAGGATGTGCTTCGACTTCACGCCAGTGATCACTACCATGACCCTTACCCTGTCCTGCAGGGTGTGATCGATCGCCGCGCCCCAGATGATGCGCGCGTTCGGATTGATCTTGCCCTGGATGATCTCCGCGACTTTCTCCGCCTCGGAGACGGTCATGTTCTCGCCCCCGGTCACGTTGACGAGCGCTCCTGTTGCACCGGAGATGTCGACGTCGATGAGCGGCGAGTTGATCGCCTCGTTGACCGCCTGATCGATGCGGTCGTCGTCCTCTCCCTCGCCCAGGCCTATCATCGCCACGCCAGCGCCCTTCATTATCGTTCGCAGATCGTTGAAGTCGAGGTTCACCAGTCCAGGCTTGGTGATGAGCTCGGTTATCCCCTTGATTGCCCTGACCAGGACCTCGTCGGCCACCTTGAAGGCGGCGTTCAGGGAGAGCCTCGGGACGAGCTCGATGAGCTTGTCGTTCGGTATGACGATGACGGTGTCGGCGACGTTGCGCAGCCTCTCAAGGCCCCACTCCGCGTTCTCCATTCGGATGGCGCCCTCGGCCCGGAACGGCGAGGTGCAGACGCATACGGTCAGCGCGCCCATCTCCTTCGCCAGCTGAGCGACGAACGGCACGGAACCCGTGCCGGTGCCTCCTCCCAGGCCGGCGGTTATGAAAACGATATCCGCTCCCTGCAGCGATTTCTTCAGTTCCTCCTCGGCCTCCCTCGCCGCCTCCTCCCCGACCTGCGGCAACGCTCCGGCCCCGAGCCCCCTTGTGCTCCTCCTGCCCAAGAGTATCTTGTGCGGCGCCCTGATCGCGAGCAGGTGCTGCGCGTCGGTGTTCGCCGCGTAGAGGTCCGCTCCAACGATCCCGGCCTCGGCCATGCGGTCGATCGTGTTCGAGCCGCCGCCCCCGCATCCGATGATCTTGATGTTCGTCTTCAGGCTGGCCAGGATGCGCTCCAGCTCCTCATCCTCGGCAGAGTAGCTCTGCTGGTAAGAGGGGGTCATTTCTGCCGGTGCCGCAGGCCCTGCGCGAGCGAGTGCGTCGCTGATGAACGATTTCACAAACTTACCTCCTTGGAGCGAACGTCGGTCTGGTTCACCCTAGTTCCCGTGCGGTCTGCATTACCGTACGTGATTATATAATTTGAGTGTGGCCACATTCGCCAGCAATCGGCTCGCCCTTGCTCGTCGTCGTCACTTGATGAAGTCGACGTCCGCCTCCTTCAAGCGGGTGAGATCGCCCGAGCGTCCCAGGATCTGCTTCGACTTGACCCCGGCCGCGATTACCATCACTCGGATGCGGTGCTCCAGCGTCGGGTCGATCGCCGCGCCCCAGATGATGCGCGCGTTGGGCGAGACCTTCTTCTGCACTTCCTCGGCAACACGCTCCGCGTCGCTGATGGTCATGTCCGGCCCGCCGATGACGTTGATGAGCACTCCGTTGGAGCCGGTGATGTCGACCTCTAGCAGCGGCGAGTTGAGCGCTTCCTCGATCGCCTCCATCGCCCGGTCGTCCGCATCGGCGTCGCTCTCGCCCAGGCCGATCATCGCCACTCCGGCGCCTTTCATGATCGTCTTGACATCGTTGAAGTCCAGATTCACGAGTCCGGGCTTCGTGATCAGCTCGGTGATGCCCTTGATGGCCCGCATCAGCACCTCGTCGGCGACCTTGAAGGCCGCGTTCAGCGAGAGCCTCGGCACCAGCTCAAGGAGCTTGTCGTTCGGGACCACGATCACGGTGTCGGCGACATTGCGAAGGCGTTCCAGGCCCCACTCCGCATTCTCCATGCGGTGCCTCCCTTCGCCCTTGAACGGGATGGTGACGACCGCGACCGCGAGAGCCCCGGCTTCCTTCGCCATCTCCGCGACGACCGCCGCAGCGCCTGTGCCAGTACCGCCGCCCATGCCTGCAGTGACGAAGACAAGGTTGGCGTCGGAGAGTATGCGCTTCAGGTCCTCCTCCGCTTCCTTGGCTGCGGATTCCCCGACCTGTGGCAGTGATCCTGCACCGAGTCCCCTGGTCGTCCTCCGACCGAGCAGGACCTTGTGCGGCGCCCTGATCGAGAGAAGGTGCTGTGCGTCGGTGTTCAAGGCGAACAGCTCGGCGCCGACCACACCCTCCTCGCTGATTCGTGCGACGGTATTGCTTCCCCCTCCGCCGCACCCGATGATCTTGACGTTTGTCTTGAGCTTCTGCAGGATGTCCACGAGCTCGGCGTCGCTCGCCTCGCTCCCTCCTGTCTCCGGTGCCTGCGCCCCAAATGGCGGGACGGCTGCGCCTATCCCACTGTCCCTGGCCAGCGCCTCCTCGATCAACGATTTCACGGTCCCATCCTCCCGAGCCGTATGGCTCGAACCAGAACGCATCCCATCTGGTTATGAAGGCATTGGGCACGACACTATTTAAGGGTTCTTTCCCGGGGGACGCCAATCCAGACGTGCTTTTGCAGGCACCGTGGAAGAAGGAAAGGATTATCATTCCACAACTCATGCGAAGAAACGTGATGGCGGCAAGAGCGGAAGTGAAGTTCGTTGGCATCGTGCAGGGCGTGCACTTCCGCGACTACACCAGACGCTTCGCCATGCAGCAGCGCGTGACCGGATGGGTGAGGAACCGTTCCGATGGGACGGTCGAGGCGGTGTTCGAGGGCGACAAGCACAACATCGAGGAGGTCGTGCGCCGCCTCAGGGAAGAGCACCCTCGCGCTAGGATAGTCAAAGTGGAAGTGACCTGGGGCGAGGCGAAGAACGAGTTCTCGAAGTTCTCCATCCGCTCCTAGTCAGCCGCGGACCTCGATGCCGTAGAGCTTCTCCGGGTTCTCCTTGTGGATCTTGAACGCGTGCTCCGAGCACATGATCTGCGATTCGAGCATCGCCCTCGTCCGCTTCGGGACGGTCGTGATCGCCATCACCGCACCGGGCCGGCGTGGGTCGTCCAGGTAATCCGTCTCCATCATGAAGCGCGAACCCTTCTCGATCGCCTGGCCTATCGCGGTGCGGGAGCTGAGCACCGACGGGAATATCCCGTGGTTCTCGTCCTCGCGGATCAGCGGCGGGCAATAGTGCTTGATGACCTTGTCCCTCGGCAGACCGGCCTCGTCCGCCATCTGTGCCAGTCCTGCCATCATCTCCGGGGTCGCGCTCTCGGTGTGCAGCACGACGGGGCAGCCGGCCTCCTTCGCCAGTGTCATACCGTAGGACATGATGTTGTTCGACGCCTCGAGGATCTCGGGGTCGACGGGGAAGTGCGGCCTGCCGATCTCGCCCAAGGCGACGGCCTTCTTCTCAAGGACGAGGCGCTGCGCGATCTCCATGCCGTCCTTCATGACCTCGACGGCCTGCGCCAGCGACATCTCCCGCATCATCCCCATGAGCAGGACCGGATGAGGGCCGAGGACGACATCGACGCCGAGCTTCGTCTCGCTTCGGCACCGCTCCGCCATCTTCAGCGTGATCTCGTACGACTGCTCGAAGTCCGCGCCGTCCGCGATCGGCACATCCTCGTACGGCAGATGAACAAGGATCAAGTGCGTCCCCCCGGCCCTCTCGAAGTCCTTGGCCGCCTCGACGTTGCGGCCCTTCGGGTCGAGGTGGACGTGATTGTCGAGAATCGGGAGGCTCGTCACCGTAGCAGCCCTGCCGCCTTCAGCTCCTCAGTGATCTTGTTCACCGCGGCCTCGACGTCCTGGGGCTTGCGAGCGCCGGTGCAGACTAGCTTGCCAGAGCCGAAAAGGAGCACGACGACCTTGGGCTCGTCGATACGGTACACGAGACCAGGGAACTGTTCTGGCTCGTACTCGACGCGCTCCAGGCCGAGAGAGATCGCGATCGCGTTCAGGTTGATCTCCTGACCGAGGTCGCTCGAGGCGACGATGTTCTGCACCTCGATCTTCGGCTCCATCTTGATCTTGATGCCGGCCTTCTCGATCTGCTTGGCCACCTTGTTGATGGCGATCTTGACGTGCTCAAGGCTCTTCGCCCCGGTGCAGACGACCTTGCCGCTGCGGAAGAGGAGGGTTGCCGTCTTGGGATCCTTCAGCCTGTAGATCAGACCGGGGAACTGCTCCGGTTCGTACTCAGCGCCGTCGAGGGCGAGCGCGATTGCTTGCAGGTCGAGTTCCTCTCCCAAGGAGGTGGAGGCTACCACGTTTTCGATCTTTATTTTGGCCATTGGGGCACCTTCTGTCCCTATTTAAATATGGATTTATATAGCCTTTTGTCTCAACTCACTCGAAAGACGAGCGCTAGACACTGCTCGCTGGCTAGTCCTCTCGACCATCGCTCTGAGGGGGCAGGCATGTTTGGCTCATTGAGGCCTCATTTTAGAGGCAACATCCTTCGATCGCTGAGGCTCCTCGACGTCTCGTCCACTGCGGACCAACTCGAGCGCAGCATCTCCCGCACCCGCCAATCTTATATATGCTCGGGGTGAATACTGAGGATTCGTCCGACAATGGTCGGACAGCGCGCGCGAAGAGTTGTGTCATGA
>JAJRAL010000136.1 GCA_028679935.1 Methanomassiliicoccales archaeon
GAATAGTGATCGAGAACAACTCGTTCTCGCACAACTACTATACGATATGCGTCCTGACGCCCGGCGATGACCTGGTCGTGAACAATACGATCTCCTACACGTACATGGGAGTCCTCACAAACGTTGCTACAGTCGATGGCAACAGGATTTCAAACGTCATTCATGCAGGACTCGTGGGCGGCGATGGAGGCGATTTTGATACAAGCCGAGGTCTGCCTAGACCGGCCTTCGACAACAACACGATCTCCGACTCGTGGGGAGCTGGCATAAGGCTTAACAAGTTCGTGAAACTCGAGGCCAAGGACAATACCATATCCGATTGCGAAGAGGGCATCTCAGCGAGCACCGCCTGGATGCTGCCAAACAATGCCATGATCAGCGGAAACGAGATCACTCGTTCCACGAGCTGGGGGCTGCGCATGAAGGTGTACGAGAATCACCCCGCCGGTATCACAGTGGTCGATAATGATCTAACCAATTGCGGGAAAGGCATACTTCTCGAAGCGAAGACCCACGGAGCCCTCCTGTATCACAACGACATCATCAACTCCCTCAACTCGACCGACCTAGGGAACGGCATTTGGGACTATGGGGGAGAGGGGAACTACTGGAGCGAATACCGAGGCGTCGACGTCAAGAGAGGTCCCGATCAAAGCGAGCCTGGAAGTGACGGAATAGGTGACACTCCACATGCTCTCGAAGGTGGCGGTGTTGACCGGTATCCTTTGATGTGGCCCCACGGCTCGCCTCCTCCTGAGAGCTACACCCTTTCAATCGAGCTCTCGAACCGTGGCACCACGATTCCATCGTTCGGCACGTACGAGTATTCGAACGGTTCCCAGGTTCTCGTGGCTGCGAACCCGAGGAGCGGTTATTCATTCGATCATTGGTCGCTTGATGCCATCGAGAATAGTAGTAATCCCGTTACTGTCGTAATGGATGCTGACCGCGTCCTGGTGCCGTTCTTCCTGGACATCGCGGCCCCGATCGCTCTTGCGGGCCCCGACCAGATAGCCGATGTGAGCACCCCTATATCCTTCGATGGGACAGGCTCCTATGACAACGAGGGCATCGCCAGCTACACATGGGATTTCGATGATGGAAACAACGGCACGGGTTCGACCGCATCCCACGTATATGTCAGCGCCGGGGTTTACGTGGTGACCCTGACAGTCGTGGATGCCGCCGGTAATTCTGCCACCGGTACGATGACCGTCACCGTGGTAGCACTGACGGCTCCAGACAACACTCTGTTGTATGTCAGCGTTGGGGCTGTTGCCATTCTAGCCATTGCCGGAGTCGCGGCTGTGATGATGAGAAGGCGCAAGTGAAATACTCTATCGCTAGAGTCCGTTTCCGCGAAGCTACAACTGCGGAGGGAACGGCGGCGAGACCCAAAGCACATTCTCGATTCATTAGCCTGTTCTCGCCCTCTCGCCTTCAATCAGGCCGACAAGGGTCCTCGGGAAGATTGTCAGGTCCAGTCCGACCATCATGAGCCTCTCGTCCATCGCCTTTGCCTTCTTCTCGTCGGAGAAGTCACCTTTGAGGAGGTAGTTCGTCTCATTCTCGTCGAAGCCCGGCCGATCCTCGATGAATCTGGCGAACATCCTGTTCTCCGGGCACTTCATCTGGCAGATCATGCATCCCACGATCGCGTTGTGCATCTTGGGGTCCAGGGTTGGTGGGAAAGGCACGTCCGGGGGCATCTCGTTCAGATTCGTCAAGCACGTCTCTCCGTTGATCAGGAACCTGTCGGTCCTGATCGAGCGCGTCGGGCAAACTTTGACGCAGGTGGTGCATTTCTCGCAGCGTTCCATCATCCTCCTCTCGCCCCATCGGTCCGATTCGCATTCTAGGTCGGTGGCTAGGGCGGTGAGCCGATGGAACGATCCGAAGCCCTCGACGTAGGTTACGTTGTTGCGGCCGTACCGCGCCAATCCCGAGCGCGCGGCGAGCGTCTTCAGCGGAAGAGGGACGAACTCGAACCTATGCCCAGGCGCGAATCCGTTGAGCACGTCCTTCGCCTTCTGGACCATCTTTGTATGGCAGCCGAAGCCCGGCGGCACTATCGCCTCCATCCTCCGCCCCTCGACCACGAACGAGGTCCTTAACGCCGGGTGCGCCTGCGAGATGACGATCACGGAATTCGGGTTCGGGAGACCATCTGGGCCATCGTACTTGAACTCCGTGAGGTGCATCTCGTAGAAGGACTCGACAAGTGCGCCGTCCTCAAGCAGCGAATCCAAGTCTCTCCTGATGTCTTTCATTCTCGCGAACGGCAGGCAGCTCGCCTTGAACCCCTTCGCCTCGAGGTGCCTGACGGCGTCCTCGGTCCACATATCCTCACCGCCACTCCGACGTCCTCTTCGCTATTCATTTCTATGCCCGCTCGCGGACGGCTTGCGCGAGAGTCCCCCCATCAATGCTCGGTGCTTCCTTGGCCACTAGTGACCATCCTGCCTAAGTACAGTGACCTCCCCTTGTCTAGTACAGGTCAAACACGGAGGAAGTCGACAATGACGGAAGAGGAGAAGGACAATTCCGGGATATGGAGGAAGTTCCTGAAGAGGCACTGGGGGATGGCGGTCCTGTTCATCTTGGGCGCGGTCCTCGCGGCGATCGGCGCGGTCCTGGTGTTCCTGTGGTTCGCGGGGCAGGCCCAGGCGACTGGCATCGTGCCGACGACCCTCGCGACGCTGACTATGGGCGAGCTGGTCCTGTTCATACTGAACCTGGTGTTCTGGGAGCTGGTACTGATAGGGATCCCGATCGTGGTCGCCCTGATAGCCTTCTACGCGGGGTACAGGAGGCTGCCGGCGGAGGAGCGGGAGGAGTACCGGCGCGGAGGGCTCTGGGGGAACAAGTCACGGAGGAGGGACTTCAGCGGCGCGTTCACGTTCTTCGTGAACATCGTGTTCGTGATCAAGATCTACACCGACGGCAACTGGAACCTGCCGTTCTCGAACTGGACGGTCGACTACGTGGTGAACTCCTACGTCCTGGCTATTGTGGTCGTAGCGATCATAGTTGCCGTGCCGATCCTCATCGGGGGGACCTGGTGGCTGCGCCGTGAGATCAGGAGCTGATCACAAAGCGTCAAGGTCATCAAGCTCATTGGCGCATCCGCCAATGCTGGAGAACGGACCGGATCACTGCACGTGTCCCAAGGCAGATTGCGAGAGGCATGGGCACTGCAGAGAGTGCATCGAACACCATGGCCGCAAAGGGAAGCTGCCTCGCTGCAAGAGATGGAGGACTCCAGATGTCAACCCGGAGGTAGTGCGATGAGAGCGATGAGGAGAAAGGAGTTCGAGATGTCCAGGGAGGAGGCGCTCACCATCCTGAGGAAAGCCGAGTACGGAATCCTGTCGACTGCGGGCGAGGACGGCACACCGTACGGAGTGCCGTTGAACTACGCGCTCGATGGAGACGAGATACTCATCCACTGCGCCCTTGAAGGGCACAAGATGGACAACATCCGCCACAACAGCATGGTCTGCTTCACAGTCGTTGGAAGGGCCACCCTAGTACCGGAGAGATCGACCACCGCCTACCAATCCGTCATCGTCTTCGGGAAGGCGTCCATCGTGTCATCGGACGAAGAGAAAAGGGAAGCCCTTCGCATGCTCGTCAGGCGGTTCCTCCCTCCTGAGATGCACAAGAGCGCAATGAAGGATGTGGACGAGGACGTCTCGAAGCATGGCGTCATCAGGATCAAGATCGTCGAGATGTCGGGGAAATCCAGGGAATGAAGTGAATGGGCCCGGTCGGATTTGAACCGACGACCACCCGGTCTCTCATCGCCCATTTTTATTCGATGGGCAAAATTATGAGCCGGGCGCTCTACCGGACTAAGCTACGGACCCTTTAGGACAGCCCTCGTTAAGATTGGTCGAAATATAAAGGTTGCCAGACAGGGCCATGTCTGGCGAGAGGAAGCTTGGATATTGAGTGCTTCTAAGCCGGACCAAACGAAGCGGACCAGACGATGCTGGTCCCCGTCCGCATCAAGGCCCGCGATTGTTGAATCTGAGAATCCCATTGTGACAGCTTTAACGTGCACGCCCTATTCATCTCCGGGAGACCGTGAGCGCCAAGGTGACCGTCTTCGACGGTGCCGATTGCATCGGCGGCAACAAGATCCATCTCGACTTCGACGGACACGGCATCTTCTTCGATTTCGGATTGAACTATCACCGACTGAGCCAGTTCTATGAGGAGTTCCTGAATCCGAGAGTCTCGAGAGGCATTCACGATCACATCCTGATGGGCCTGATTCCCAACATCGCCTGCTATCGCGAAGATCTCATCCCCAGCGACCTGGACATGTCCGGGGCCCAGCGCCTCAATGTCGATGCGGTCTTCCTGTCGCACGCGCACATGGACCACGTTGGCAGCGCAGGTCTCCTCGACACCTCCATACCCTTCATCTCAACACCGACCACCGCGGCGCTCCTGAAGGCGATGAGGGATTCGTCGACTTCCGGATTCCAGTACGAGGCGGCATACACCTCTCCCCGCTTTCCGACTGCCGAGGACGATCGGGTCCTGGCATCTTCGTCCAAGGAGGACTACCAGGGCCGGAGGCTCATGTTGCCGTGTTCTTGCCCCGGTCCTCTCGCCGAATTCATGGCACGGTGCCCGTCGAAGACCAAGGGGATCGTCGGCGGGAGCGTAGGCGATTGCAGTTCATTGGCTTTCGATACCAAGTGCTTCGAGGTCGACCACTCAATCTACGGAGCATCGGCCTTGGCGGTCGAGACATCCTTGGGCTGGGTGGTGTACTCGGGCGACCTCCGGACCCATGGCCGATTCGGGGAGAAGACCGAGGCCTTCGTTCGCGCGGCAAAGGCACTGAACCCACGCCTATTGATCATCGAAGGGACGAGGGCGAGCAGGGAGGACCGCGAGGACTCTGAGGCAACGGTCAAGGAGACCTGCCTCGGGCACGCCGAGAATGAGGACAGCCTCGTCGTGGCCGATTTCTCCGCCCGCAACTTCGAACGTCTAGACACCTTCGCCGAGATCGCTAAAGAGACGGGGAGACAGTTGGTCATCCTCAGCAAGGACGCCTACATGCTCGATGCCCTGGAATGCGCTGACAGCGTGGATCATGTGAAGGACCTGCTGGTCTACGGTGATCTCAAATCCAAGCGCAGCGGGTTCGAGAGCATGGTGTATGAGAGGCACGAGGACATTCTAGTCGATCCCTCAGACATCGCCAAGAACCCGGACCAGTACATCGTCTCCCTTTCGTTCTACGATATGGGCAAGCTTCTGGATATCGGTCCGGAAGGAGGCACGTACATCTACTCCAGCAGCGAGGCCTACACCGAGGAGCAGGTCATCGACTTCCGGCGCCTAGACAGCTGGCTGAAGATGTTCAAGTTGGATGTGAAGGGCTTCGAGATAGTCGAGGCGAGCGGTCAGCTCGTGCCTGAGTTCCCTCCGGGCTACCACGCCTCTGGCCACGCGTCAGCGTCCTCACTACTTCGGATCATCGAAACGATTGACCCTGAGCATGTCATGCCAGTGCACACCGAAAGGCCAGATTTCTTCAAAGAGAAGCTAGGCGCCAAGGTCATCGTCCCTCGATCCGGGATCGCTCACGACCTATAGTCCGATCGCGTCGCGTTGGAGGATCAGGGAGTCAGAGGGCGCGAGGAGTCTCCCTGCACTTCTCGCTCTCGACGAGAGCGACCAAGTTCCTCGGGAAGATGCTCAGGTCGATCCCGACCGCGGCGAGCTTCTCGTCCATCGCCTTCGCCTTCTTTTCGTCGGAGAAGTCGCCTTTGAGCAGGTACCTCGTGTCCTTCTCGTCGAATCCGTTCCTGTCCTCGATGAAGTTCACGAACTTCCGGTCTTCGGGGCAATTCCTCTGGCAGACCATGCATCCTACGATCGCGTTGTGTACTTCC
>JAJRAL010000200.1 GCA_028679935.1 Methanomassiliicoccales archaeon
GGTCAAGGAAGTAGCGGTCGTGCGAGACGACGATCACCGCGCCCGGATAGTTCTTCAGGAAGTCCTCGAGCGACTCCGTCGTCTCGATGTCGAGGTGGCTCGTCGGCTCGTCGAGGATGAGTATGTCCGCCTCGTCCGCCTGCATCAGCGCCCGGGCGAGCATGACCCGCGTCCTTTCACCCCCGCTCATCTCCTCGACCCGGCGGCTGATGGCTCGGTCGGTCAGGCCGAGGCGCAGCAGCGCTCTCTCCCTTCGCTCCTCGAGTTCGTGTGGCTTCCTTGACACGATCTCTTCCTGAAGGCGGGCATACTCGGTAGCAATCGCGTCGAGGTCGATGCTCGGATCGTCCGAGGCTCTCGACATCAATCGTTCCAGTTCGGCCAGGCGCGCCTCCTCAGCCGACTCGAACGGGTTCGAGACGATGTCCTCGATCGTCTTCTCGGAGAGGTCAGTGAACTGTGGCAGGTACGCGATCTTGGATGTGGCCAGAGTGAGATCGCCGGTGTCCGGTTTGATTTCGCCGACCAGTATCTTGAGGAGGGTCGACTTGCCAGAGCCGTTCGGTCCGACCAGGCCGATCCTGTCGCCCTCATCGACGATGACATCGACGGTCTTGAGGACGTCCTTGCCCCCGAACGACTTTGCGACACCCCTGGCGGAAAGAAGCACGGACGTCCATCGACCCTCGGTAATTAATGCCTTCGGGATTGTTCGTTGCAGCGGCCGTTCCTCCGTGGCTTAGCTGGCCTGAGGCGTCTCGCAGCGTTCGGCCTTCCTGCCGTACTTCAACTTCAGAAAGACGATGCCGACGTTCAGGGCGAAGGCGATCGCGTTCCAGAGCACGATCGGGATGTTGTCGAGGGTGAGCCCGTAGAACAGCCAGAGCAGCATGCCTGCAGCAAGGATGAGGGGCATCAGGAGCGAGACGTCCTCCATGTGCTTCGTGCGCAGGCCTTTCACAAGCTGAGGGGCAAATCCTAGGGTCGTCAGAAACCCAGCGATCACCCCGAGGATCATCCAGTCGTCCATGGACCCGCAACCGCGGGGACGCGGATGAGGATTTCGCCTGCGGCCACTACCGTGCTCGCTGACTGAGGGTTCACAGGGTTGGAGAAAGCATAAAGCCTGTTTAGGCGCTAATCGTCCGAGGGGATTCGAACGGTCAAGCTTCCACCAGAGGTCAAGGAGACGCTATCCAAGCAGAAACCGATTCCATTGGCGACCGCGAGCAAGAACGGGGTACCGAACGTCATTTTCGTCGGGCTCCTGAAGATCGTCGACGACGAGACGCTGATGGTCGTGGACAACTTCTTCAATAAGACGGCGAAGAACCTCAAGGAGAACCCGAAGGTCGCCATCGTCTGCTACACGCCGGACCCGAAGAGATCGTACCAGATCAAGGGGTCGGTGCAGATGGTCGGCACCGGCAAGACGCATGAGGAGATGCAGGCATGGGCGCACGGGATCAACCCGAAGCTTCCGGCCAAGTCTGCGGTGATAATCAAGGTCGAGGAGATATACGACTCGGTCTCCGGCCCGAACGCCGGGGCAAGGATAGCCTGAACCGAACCGCCAAATTCCAATACTAGTGGCTCAGAAGGCCGCTCGGTGATTTGAGTGGTCGCCTTGGGTAGAGTGGCAATCGTCAGTGGAGCGACCGGTTCGCTCGGGCGGGTCGTGGCCAGGGATGCACTACGAGCGGGAATGATGGTCGCTGTACCCTACCGGAGCGAGGACAAGATGAATGAGTTGACCGCGTTCCTCGGCGGACCGAGCGAGAACCTGATTGGGGCGAAGGCAGAGGTCACCTCCGAGCAGGAGATGAGCACGTTCGTCCAAGGCGTGCTGGCAAAGTGGGGGCGGGTCGACGTCCTGCTCAACATCGCGGGTTCATATCGCGGCGGGAAGGAGGTCTGGGAAACGCCGCTCGACGACTGGAACGCGATGCTGGATTCCAACTTCCGTTCGGCGTTCGTCTGCTGCAAGGCGGTGCTCCCGACGATGCTGAAACAGAATCACGGCAGGATAGTGAACGTGGCGGCGAGGCCGGGGGTCGAGAATCGCAATCGCGCCAAGTCCGGAGCGTACGCCGTCTCCAAGGCGGCGGTCGCGGTTCTAACCCAGACGATCGCGGAGGAGTGCAAGAAGACCGACGTCACGGCGAACGCGGTCGTGCCGAGCACGATGGACACGCCAACGAACCGGAAGGCGATACCCCAAGGCGACTTCTCCAAGTGGGCGAGCGTGGATGATGTGGCGAAGGTGATCATCTTCCTCGCCTCCGACGATTCGAAGGTCACGAGCGGCGCGCTGGTTCCGGTCTACGGGAAGGCGTGAGCGCAGAATCTAGAGGCTCTTGACCCGCTCGATGTATGACTTGATGTCGTGGCTCAGGCGCTCTTCGGTATAGGTAAGCTTCTGGACCTTGCCAATGACCTCCTTCGGCCTCCACGGCCTGCCGTACAATCCGCCGATGACCATCGCGATGCCGGTGTAGCCGTTCGGGTCGTTGCCGTCCAGCTCGTACTTGTTGTTCAGGTAGAGAGTGATGAAGAGCGCCTCCTCTGGGCTCCTCGTCCACTCGAGTATCTTCTCCGCCCAGTACGCCCGGAGCGAGCCGCGTATCTTGCCGATCTTCACCATCTCCATCTGCGCCGCGTTCCAGAGCGGGTCGTAGCTCTGCGCGCTCTCCAGCTGCTGCAGCGTGTAGACATGCTCCCTCTCGTCGGAGCGATGCTCGTCGAGCGACCTCCTCGCCCAGATCGGATACGCGCCGGTCGTGTCGTAGTCGGGCGTGTGGAGGCAGAAGTTGTCCGCGAGCTCCTTCCTGACGATCAGCTGGTCGAAGAAAGCGCCCTTCTCCTCCAGCGACGCGTCGGCCTTGCTGACCTCCCAGGCGACCCTCTGCGCCGAGATCTGGCCGAAGTGCAGATAGGGCGAGAGGTCCGATTGCATCTCGGCGTTCGGGTCGTCCGACTTCTCACGGTAGTGTGGCAGCTTCTCGCGCAGGAAGAGTTCGAGGCGCTTCCTCGCCTCCTCCTCGCCCGGCTTGATCCAAGAAACCTCGCCGACGGAGCGGTCTATCTTGAGGTTCGCCTCCGCCGCATTCCAGTCGATGTCTTCCTGATCGAGCGTCCAATCGACCTTTGGCCTGGAGACGGCCGGAATGTTGGTCAGATACTTCCCGAGCAGCGGCGAGACTCTCGCGTTGAACGTGGCGTACGTGGAGATGCGCCTGGTCGCGAGCCTCCAGCAGGGGACGATGTTGTGCGAGTCGACCTCGATCACCGGCAGATCGATCTCCGAAGCGACCTTGCGCTTCCACACTCGGTCGGGGATCAGAGGGCTGAAGTCAGTGATGAGGATGCCCGCATTGACGGTGTGCAGGAACTGGGGGAACTCGACCTCCGGCAGTCCCTGCAGAAGGCGGAAGCCTATGCCGAGCGCCCTCATCTTCCCCTCGAGCTCCATCAGCCCTTTGATCATGAATCGGTAGTGCCGGAGCGTCGAGTCGAGGTACTGCGGCGTGAGGCAGAAGGCGACGCAGACGGGGACGCTGTAATGATCGGCGGTCGCGATGGCGTGGAGCAGCGCGTGGTTGTCGTTCAGTCTCTGCTCGCGGTTCATCCAGTAGACGACCTGCCCTCCCTGGTAGTCGCCGTGCTTGACGGTCCTGGTCCTCTCCTCGAGGTCCGCCGTCGGGAGGTCCTCGTCCCCTCCCCTGATGAGCTCCGGAAGAGCGGTCATGTCGCGTGTGTGCCGGGCCGTCACTTCTGCGACGGCTTGAGATGCTCCGCCTTGAATTCCTGCGGGCTCATCGCGTTGTATTCTGCCACGATCGCATCGAACTTGACGCCCAGGTCTTCGATCTGCTCGTTGGTGAAGTGCTCCGGGGCGAAGGGGATGAGGAACTTCTCCTCCTTGTCCCAGTGGATGTTGTGGATCGCGTACAAGGGAGCGAGGCGGTAGACCCAGGTCTTGTGATCATAGCCCATCTCGGCAAGCTCGTAGGCGAGCATCTTCATCGCCCGATGCTCCATCTCCAGTTCGTAGCACGTGTCCCTGAACGCGGGCACCTTGATCATCGCCGGGAATACCTCCCTCTCCTCGCCGTCGTGGTGTCCATAAAGGTCCCTGAGGTACGTCAGGAAGAGCTCCTCCCTTATGGCCGCGTCCTTCTCTTTCGACCTGAAGAGCTTGGCGAAGATGACCCTGTACTTGTCGTGCCCGACCTTAATCCTCCAGCCTACGTTGCTCATGATGAATCGCCTTCCCATTGCGCCTGCGCTTTCGTCCGTCCTTTCTCGAGCGCGGCTTATAAGAAGGTTGTTCAACGGACCGCAAGGATAAACTCAGGGCTCCTTCCTGTCCCAGATGAGATCAGGATGCACCGCAGACGTTTCTTCGGACTGAGGAGGGCTGCCGTTCTTGGCGACTGAAGGTCCAACGACGGTGCTGCAGACGGTCGCGGTGAAGAAATCCTACACCATGGGCGAGATCCAGGTGGAGGCGCTCCGCGGCGTCGACCTGAAGGTTAGCGAGGGTGACTTCGTGGCGATCCTCGGCCCGTCCGGTTGCGGCAAGTCGACCCTCCTGAACCTGATCGGGGCGCTCGACGTCCCGACCTCGGGCAAGATCCTCATCGACGGCGTCGACGCCTCTACCCTCAGCGAGAGCCAGAGGGCAGAGGTTCGCGGCAGGATCGGCTTCGTCTTCCAGTTCTTCAACCTCATCCACCGCTTCGACGCAATCGGCAACGTCGAGCTCGGCATGGCAATCGCCGGAGTCCCGAAGCGCGACCGACGCCAGAGGGCTGAGGAGCTCCTCAAGACAGTAGGCCTCGGGGACCGGATGCACCATCGCCCGGCCGAGCTGAGCGGCGGGCAACAGCAGAGGGTCGCAATCGCCAGGGCGCTCGCCAACCGTCCGCGCTACCTGCTGATGGACGAGCCGACGGGGAACATGGACTCGAAGAACGCGGCGGACATCATCGAGCTCATCATGCGCATCAACGCCGAGGCGAAGATGACGATCATCATGGTCACGCACGACCAGACCCTGACAGCGCAGGTCAGCCGGACGATCCGGATGCTCGACGGCCTCGTCGTCGGCGAGGAGGCGAAGGCATGAGATCGGGCGATGTCTTCTCCTACGCCTGGGGCTCGATCAAACTGCGCAAGTTCCGCGCTGCCCTGACCACGCTCGGCGTCGTCATCGGGATCGCGGCGGTCGTCTCGCTCCTCTCCATCACGACCGGGCTGCAGCAGTCGATCACGCAGCAGCTGGAGAGGGGTCTGGCGACCGACACCCTTATCGTCAGCCCACGGAGCGGGAGCGGATTCACCCTCGACGTGGTGGACGCGGAGATGATCAGCGGGATGGCGCACGTCACCATGGCCATGCCGATAATCCAGAAGCAGGGGTTCGTCGGCAACGATTCGTTCTCGATAGCCGTGCGTCTCGTCGGCGTCGATTACAACGAGTATTCCCAGATCTACAGCACCGCCTTCGTCGCCCAATCCGGGACGATACCGACGAACCCGACGAACGATACGATCGTCATCGGCTCGGAGGTCTCCAAGCCCTGGTCGAATGGGACGGTGTACCTGCAGGTCGGCTCGAGCCCGAAGGTATACTGGGTCGACTACTCGGTGCGTCCCCCGGTAAACTACTCCTACCAGAGCCACGTCAGCGCGGTCCTGGCGCAGATCGGGGCGTTCCCGTTCGGCGGCCTCTCGGACAACGCGGTCTACCTGCCGCTCGCTCAGGCGGAGAGCTTCTTCAACACCACGTCCTGCGACACGATCATCGTCAAGCTCGCGGACGACAAGCAGGCGACGATCCAGAACGTCACCGACCAGATCGAGAGGGCATTCGGCCAGCAGGTCCAGGTCATCTCGTCGCAAGTCATCAATCAGGTCGTCGGCGGCATCTTCACGACCGTGGACCTGTTCCTCACCGGCATCGGCGGCATCTCGCTGCTCGTCGCCGGCATCGGCATCATGAACATCATGATCGTCTCGCTGGTGGAGAGGACGAGGGAGATCGGCACGCTGAAGGCGCTCGGGATGAAGAACCGGACCGTGCTCTCAATCTTTCTCACCGAGGCGGGCATCATCGGCATCATCGGCGGCGTTATCGGCGCCGTCGGAGGCTACTTCCTGGCGAACCTCATCGCGAGCCTTCTCGGCGGCGGGAGCGTGGGCAGCGCGATCGGCGCAGGCTCCCTAGCGATCCACCCCGTGCTCGAGCTGGCGGTATTCCTCGGGGCGATAGTGTTCGGCGTCGTTGTGAGCGTCGCCTTCGCCCTCTATCCGGCCTGGAGGGCCTCGCGGCTGAACCCGGTCGACGCTCTCCGCTACGAGTAGGTGTCGGCGGAGCAACCCATCCTTTTGTTGCTGGATAGGTATAAATCAGGACACTTGACGTTCACCCCTGCATGGAGCCGGACCCGGTCCCGGACCGCGCCGAGAGGCGCTACCGGAACGTCACCATGCTCATCATCATGCTCGGCGTGATCATGGCCTCCGTCGACACGACGGCAGTCGTGCTCGCCCTGCCGACGATGATGACCGATCTCAATTCGGACATCATCAGCATGATCTGGGTCCTGCTCGGCTACCTCCTCGTCATCACCATTCTGGGAACGCAGGTGGGCCGGCTCGGCGACATGTTCGGCCGGGTCAAGACGTACAACATAGGCTTCGCCGTCTTCACCGTCGGCTCGTTCCTCTGCGGCTTCTCCACGAGCGGAGGCGAGCTCGTCGCGTTCCGCATCATCCAGGGAGTGGGCGGCGCGTTCATCTCATCCAACAGCGGAGCGATCATCGCCGACACGTTCTCGCTCCGGGAGAGGGGGCGGGCGTTCGGCATCACCGGCCTCGGTTGGTCGATTGGCGCCATCACCGGCATTCTTGTCGGCGGATTCCTAGTCACGTTCCTCAACTGGCGCTACATCTTCTTCATCAACATCCCGGTGGGCATCTTGGCCACGTACGGCGGCTTCAGGCTGCTCAAGGAACGCTCCCCCAAGATCAAGGCGAAGCTCGACCTGCCCGGGATAACGTTCCTCGGTGCGAGCCTCCTTCTCGTGCTAGTCGCCCTCACCGACATCACCGGACAGGGCTGGACGACGCTCTCGGGGATCATGCTCCTGGCCGGTGCGCTCCTGCTGGTCGCATTCTTCTATTGGGAGGAGCACACGAAGAGCCCGTTCCTCGATTTCAGCCTGCTCAAGGACCGTGTCCTCAAGGCATCGATGTTCGCCGCCTTCTTCCAGTCGCTCGCCGCCTACTCGGTCATATTCCTGGTGGTCATGTACCTCCAGGGCCCGAGGGGCATGACGCCGTGGGACGCCTCTCTGCTCCTCATTCCTGGCTACGTCCTGGGCGGGCTGATCGCCCCGTTCTCAGGCCGATTGTCGGACCGCAAGGGCGCACGAATAATCGCATCGGTGGGCCTGCTTTTGCAGATCCTCGGCATCTTCGTCTACTCCACCCTGGGCATAGACACGCCGCTGGTGCTCGTCATCGTCGGTTCAGTGCTGACCGGAGCGGGCACGAGCACCTTCTTCCCCGCGAACACCAGCGCCGTCATGGCGGCCGCGCCGCCGAAGGCGTATGGAGTAACGGCGGGATTGCTGCGCACGCTCTCCAACCTCGGAATGGTCTGCAGCTTCGCCGTGGCGCTCTTCTTCGCGTCCCTAGCGATCCCGAGGGACCTGGCGTTCCAGATATTCCTCGGGCTGCCCGGTGGGCTGACGGGCCCCCTGGCCCTTGCGTTTATCGATGGGATACATACCGCGTTCTACGCTTCGATCGCGCTGCTCGTCATCGCCTTCTTCCTCTCCATCCTGAGGGGCGTGGAGACAAGGGTGCAGAAGTAGTGCTCAGTGACCGCCGTTCGAATTCGTGAGAGTCGAGAGGTGCACCGCCTCGACCTTGCGATAGACCTCGATCGGCTGCCTGCGCGTCCCGTCGACGGTCAGCAGATCTTCGACCTCGATACCGAACAGCTTCTCGTTCTCATTCAGGTAGGGAAGGATGAGCTGCCAGTCCTTCTCTGAGAGCTCGGCGATGTGCCCGCCGTTGAGCTGGTCCTCGCCAACCTTGCGCTTTGGATCTCGGATGAAGATCGCTCCGCCCGACGCGAGCGAGAACAGGTTGCCGCCCGGGTAGGGTTCCTTAAGTTCGACGATCTTGCCGGACGAATCGAGCGCGATGCCGTTGAGCACGACGAAGCCCCCGCCGTTGTGCGGGTCGCCCGCCATGAACGATTCCGCAAGGTAGTCGAGGCATGTGCCGTTGATGACGACCCTCGGCTTGCCGACCGCGTTGATGAGCGGCCTGCCTGCGGCATTGCCCAGCACGTAGACTTCTCCGCCCTTCGCGCCGTACATGAACGTCTGGCCGACGTCCCCATGGACGACGAGCTTTCCCGAGCCGAGTATCTGCCCGAGCTGGTCCTGCGCGTTCCCGTGCACGACGATCTCGGCGCCTGCGAGACCAGAGGCGAGGTAGTCGCCGGGCGTCCCGTAGATCTCGATCTTCGTGCCGGTGGACCCTGGCCCGAGCCCGCAGCCGAAGAACCTCTGCCCGTGGGCGTCGATCACAGTGAACTCGTGCCATCCGAGGCCGTGCGCCCTCCGGATGACCGATGAGACGGTATCGTCGCCCTCCATCGGGAAGCCCCTCGCGTCGATGACCATCCCACATCCGCTACTGGGCGGAGGGGAGAGCTCCTTCGTTGAAACGTCGACAAGCGCTTGACCTGAGACCTCTTCGCTGCCGATCCTCGGCGTCGAGCGAAGGGTCAGGTTGATGCATTCAGTCGCCTTCTCAAGCAGGCGGCTCCGCCGGAATCTGCCGGAGTCATACCGGCGGTCGATCGATAGGGTGAGGAAGCGCAGCATCTCCTTCCGGCTGGTCGCATCGGCCAGCCCTCTGGCCGCGACGGCGGAGAAGAGGCCGCGGATCTCGCTCGCGGTCCCGGTCCTGAGGAGGTCGAGGTAACGAGCGAAGACCTCCTCTGCCGAGCCTTCCGCGCCGGCGAACGTGCTTGGTTCGATAGGCGGAACGAGCGACAGGTCATCCGCTTCGCTGTACGAGTTGCTGAACATGACCGGCGTGCCGAACTTGTTGGTGCAGCTGAGCCTTCTGCCGCCGCTCTCGCCGCGGACCGTGAAGACGAAGGCGCCGCCATCGGTGTAGCTCCCTCCCCTTGCGTTCCAGTACATGTCCGCCTGTTTGGGGACGCTCGGGTTCTCGGAGGAGATGCTGCGAAGCGCCGAATCGATGGCCTGCTTCTCCGAGGCGACGAGCCCGATTTGGACCTTGCCCTCGACGAGGGCGAAGACCTGCGGCCGGAGCATCGAGGTGTCGGTGATGCCGATCAGCTCATAGCTGCCGTCGTAGTGCCGGTTCCGTCCTATGATGAAGAACCACGGACCGTCGGGTGAGCCATGGACGTGAGTTCTCTGGATCGCGCGGTACACCGGCTTCTTCTCCTCTGGCAGCTGCTCGAAGTCTCTCTCGCCAGTCGGGGCGAGCGCCTCGATGATGTACTCGAGCGGGTAGCCGTAGGTGCGGTTCAACACGTCGAACAAGAGAACCGAGACCTCGGTGTCGGTGAGGAAGAGCGGCCTGATGTTCCTCTGAGCAAGATACTCGCAGACCGAGTGGTAGTTGGCGAAGTCCCCGTTGTGCACGAGCGCTTCGTCGAGCCCCATGAACGGGTGCGCCCCGCCGGGGTGCCATACCCGTCCCTTCGTCGGATACCTCTGGTGGCCGATCCAGACGTGCGCGGTGAGGTCCTCGAGCTTGTAGTATCGGATGACGTCCTCCGCATAACCCACGATCTTCATCACGATCATGTCGCGGCCGTGGGACATGACGAATGCGGTCATCTTCGAGCTAGCGTAGTACTTCAGGTTGATCGCGAAGCTCGTCTGGTAGACGAACTCGTCCTCGGCCCGGTCCGATGCGAGCGATGATAGGTTCCTGGCTGAGACGAACTCGGCTAGCTTGTCCCGCCTGGCGCGGCAGAAGTACCGCACTACCTCGGGCGGTTTGACCGGCAGGCAGGCTAGGACCTCAGGATCGTCGGTGTTGTCGACCTTGTACGAGGCGTGAACGTCGTAGCGGTCGCGGATGAACTCCGACTCGAGGGTCTCTCGGACCGACGGGTCGAGGTAGGCGACCTGGATGAGGTAATCGTCCTTGAGGATCTCCGACGAGACCTTCATCTGCACTGGCGAGAGCCCGACGGCCGCGATGCCGCCACCCTTGCCGTTGCCGCGGTTGTGCATCTGCCTCAGAGGCTCGAGGATGTGCCTTCCGGGGAGCGGGATGTTGCTCGCCAGCCCTACGACGCCGCAGCCCCCCTCCGCTTCCATATGGATCCGCTCGGCGGGGATCGCGACCTCGAACATCCAGCTCCTAGCGCGCTTCAGTAGTTCGGCGTCGCTCACTTGCCCACCTCCATCGAGCCATTGAAGCGGAGCAGGTCCGTCCTGCCCCTGAGCTCCGATATCTGCGTCATGCCGAAGCGGGCAAGGAGCTCGCACCACTGCTTCCTCCAGGCCGAGTACAGATTGACGATGCGCTGCGCGCCCCAGTCGGTGTCGGTCTGCTTCTCTAGCTCCGGATCGGTCGTCGCGACGCCCCTAGGGCAGCCGCGGCCGCTCTCGCAGTTGCCGCATCGGACGCAGCCGAGCGCTACTAGCTCCGCCGTGCCGATGACGACGCCATCCGCGCCGAGGGCGATCGCCTTCGCCACGTCCATGGCGGTCCTCATCCCGCCGCTGGCCATCAGCGTGACTTCGTCACGGATCCCTTCGTTGACGAGGAAGCGGTGCACCTTCGGGATTGCGTACTCGATCGGCATGGCGATGTTCTTCTTGGCGATCTCCGGCGCCGCTCCGGTGCCGCCATACCCGCCATCCAGGTGGACGATGTTCGCGCCAGCATAGTACGAGCCGACCGCCACCATCTCGACGTCGTTCGGCGTGGATACCTTGACGGAAAGAAGCGCGGTAGGGTTGACCGACCAGATCCAGTCGAGGTGCTTCTTGTGGTCCTCGACCGAGTAGACGCTGTGGAAAGGGAACGGGGAGAAGAGCGAGGTGTGCGGGACGGCCTCGCGCATCCTCGCCACGTCTATCGTGTTCTTCTCGTACAGCAGGTGGCCGCCGAGCCCCGGCTTCGCGCCCTGGGCATACTTGAACTCAATGATCGGCGCCCTCTGGATGGTCTCCTCCTTGACGCCGAAGAGCCCGGTCGCGATCTGAGTGATGACATGGTCCTTGTACGGTATCAGGAGGTCGGGGTAGCCGCCCTCGCCGGTGTTTGTGAACGTGCCCCACCTCTCCGCCGCCTTGGCGCGGGCGAGCATGGTGTACTTGCTGACCGAGCCGAACGACATGCCGCCCCCGTAGATCGGGATCGGGATGGTGATCTTCGGCCCGACCTTCCTGCGGTTGAGCTCGATCTGGGTTGTGATGTTGGTCGTATCGAGCCTTCCGGTGTCAGCCGGCATCCGGAAGCTGAGCTTGTCGAAGCCGCCGCCGGACATCCCGGAGTTCGCCGGATGGTCGAGGGCGATCGGTTCGCCAGTCTCCGCCATGCGCCACGTCGCCAGTATCATCTCCGACGTCCAACGAGCGTCCCCAAGCGCGGGGAATATCTCGCTCTCTTTGACGCTGATCGAAGCGGTCGGGCAGTGCGAGGCGCAGTAGAACGAGTTCTTCGCGCACTCGGGGCCGATGCAACGATAGCTGTAAGGCGGGAGGATCCTCGCGTGCCCCTCGATCCTCGAGTGGACGCCGTACGGGCAGAGCGAAGCGCACAGGCCGCAGGAGATGCAGTCCGGACCTCTCGTCACCTCGAACCTGCCGATGAACTTGAGGCGCTGCGACGGTATCCAGGACGACTCCGGAACGCAGGTCCCGTTCGCGCCGTTCTGGGCGACTTCTTTCTTCGTTCCAGCCTCAGCCATTCGAGTCGCCTCCCGTCATCTCGGCGAAGACCTCGCGCTCGACCTCTTCTTGGAATATCGCCCGCCCGGTCTCGCCGCGGAGCCTCCTCACTTCCCTGATGCCCATCGCGCCGAGCATCTCGAGCATCTGGTCGCGCCAGGCGTTGCACATGTTCGTGACCCTGGCCTTGACATAATCCTGTGAACGTTCGCGCAGGTGGATGCCGCACTCCGCACCCTGGCACGTCGGGCAGTAGCGGCACTCGAGTGCGACGAGGAGGGCGGATTCGATACATACCGCGTCCGCTCCGCAGATGATGCTCTTCGGAACGTGCTCCGCTGCCGCGATTCCTCCTCCGGCTATTATCGTGATATCGTCCCTGACGCCCTTCCGGACCAGGGAACGGTGCAGGTCCCGCAGCGAATCCCTCGCGTGTTTGCCAGTCTGGTCGAGCCCCTCCTCGTCGAACATGACGTGGAGCAGGTCGGCCACCTCGACCACTGAGTCGATCTCGTTCGAGAACGAAGGGCCGACCGAGGTCCTGAGCGACATGAGCGCCCCTGGATGCAGTTCCCGGACGGTCCTGACGCGATTCTGCCAGCCCGGTGCGAGCTCGAACTCGACGAGCCTCGTCGTGTTCCAATCGACCGCGTCGAGCGCATCGGTCGCGTGAAGCACCGGGACAACGTGAGGTCCCTTCTCCGCGGGCAACCCATCGACCCGGACGAACAGCAGGGTGTTGAGACCCTTCGTCGCCTGGGCGATCCCCTCGATGATCTGGTGGCTCGACTGGTGTAGCCTCGTCGCGTCGAGCAGGAACGGGATCGGTAGCGTGATCATCTCCGGCACCCTCGTCCGCAGCCCTCCGTCGGCGGTGAACTCGAGCGCGGCCGCCTTCCTTCCCAGGTCCACGCTCGTCGAGATGAACTCGCGTCCGTGGATGCCGTCGCGCGTCGGCCGGACGATCTCGGACATGTCGGTCCACATCGAGTCGAACCCTGGACCGGCGAACGGTCCCCTGTACCCCGCTCCGAAGACGGGGATCCTGCCGGTCTCCGCCTCGTTCCACATGGTCGTGATCCGTGTCGGCGTCCAAACGCCGCGTCCGAGCTTCTTCCACCTCGGGTTGACGCTCATCGATAGGGCGCGCTGCTGGCACTCGGCGATGCAGCGGAAGCAGTTCTTGCACGACTGGCTGATCGGGTCGGCCATCCTCCTCGGGTCGTCCTCCCGGCGTTTGTGCACGCCGTAGACGCAGGCCTTCTCGCACTTGCCGCAGTTCATGCAGTTGTCGGCCCGCTCGATGAGGTACTTCGGCACCGGGGGCGAGATGGGGCTCGTCGCCTCGACGTGGACATGGTAACGCTCATACACGGGCGTCGTCCCCCATTCCGTTCTTCGGGGCGCCGAGCACTAGACCTCTTTGCAGCAGCGCGTCATACTCCGGCGACGCTTCGGTGAAGCGCACGAACGCCTCGATCTCCTGGGCGTCCTTGCCGTATTTCTTTTCGAGCGTCGCTTCGAGCTTCTCGTAGATCGGGATCAGATCGAGCTTCGACTGGCACACTTGCTCGCAGGCCTTGCATCTCATGCAGAGGAAGGTGCGGTGGGCGTGCTCGCTCGATATCTCCTCGCCTGCCATGATCGCCCTCGCGGTGAGCAGCTTGCCGCGCGCCGTCACCCTCTCATCCCCGAGGATGCGGTACGCCGGGCAGACGCCGACGCAGGCGCCGCACTCCGCGCACTGGTCGGTCGCGAGGAGCATATCGTCGCCCTCTTTGCCCTTGAGTCCGCGCGCATAGGCGGATGCCAGATTCAGGAACGGCGAGAGGGGGCGCTGCAGCGTCGACATCGCCTTGAGGCCCGTCCCAGCGAATTCGGGGCTGAACAGCCTCCCCGGGATGCCGAGGTATTTGCCAGCGACGCGGAAGTACTTCCCGCGGTTCATCAGGCCGTCCGGGTCGCACTCGTCCTTGGCAGAGCGGAGGGCCTCCCGCTGCTTCTCCGGGATCCTGTCCGCGAACGAGTTGTTCCAGATGCCTAGCGAGTACGGCCTGGCGCCGAGCTCTACGAGCGCCGAAGTGACGATCATCGATTTGGCGGCGTCGAGGGTGTAGAGGATCTCGTTGCTCTGGTCGGTGAGGTAGTAGCAGAGGACGAGGGCGTCGGGGCCGGCGAGGAAGTGCACCTCGAGAAGAGGGTCGAGCGACAGTTCGGAGCACATCCTCTCCGCCTTGCCGAGGATCGCGCCGAGCTTGGCGAACGGCGCCAGCACTTCGGAACCGAGCATCCCCGGACCTAAGCGCCTGAGCTTCATCGGGAAGAACCGGTCCTGCGAGAGGAGTCGCGCCTGATACTCTGGTTCTTCTCTGATTCCCTTCTCGGAGAGGAAGCGCTCCAATGACTGCTCTGACGCCGCGTCGCCCGAAGTCGCGAGCAGCGCGTGGCCGGCGCGGAAGTGCTCCTTGTGGAGCAGCTTGTTGGAATAGGACAGCTTGCCTGGGCTGAAGTAGATCAGGTCGTCCGGCTTCGGGCTCAGGGACCGGAGCGAATCGGCCATCGAAACGGCCTTGGTGAGATCGTCGAGGATCAGGAGATGCGGTCTGCCCGCTGGATCTTTGGCTTTGACTGCGAGCGTGACCTCCGTGATCACGCCAAGCTGCCCCTCGCTGTCGAACATCTCGCGGAAAAGGCGGTCCGTGCGGACCAGCTTACGCCTAGAGCCATTCGTCGGCACCATCACCATGGAACGGACGATGTCGCTCAGCCGGTTTCCGCCGAGAGAGCCGACGCCGATGCCGCCGCCAGCGACCCATCCGCCGACGGTGGAGAACTTGCTCGACGGCGAGCTGACGAGCCTCAGGCCTTTCTTTCCGAGCTCGTGATCGATATCCGCCCACCGGCTTCCCGCCTGGACGGTGACGCTCTTGCCCTTCTCGTCTATCGAGACTATCGCATCCATGCGACTGAGGTCGATGACGACGCCCCCGTTCACCGGCACCGCGCCACCGAACGGCGAAGAGGCTGAGCCACGGGGTATGATTGGCAGACCTTTCCATTTGGCGAAGGTGACGATGCGCTCGACCGCCTCGGTCGTCTTAGGCTGAACGACCGCATCCGGCATCGAATCGACGAGCGCGTTCCTGATCAGGCTCGGCACGTCCGACTGATCCCTGCTATAGAGGACGAGCTCGCCCTTGCCGGAGATGACCCTCAGGTCAGGTATCCCTAGACTGACGATATCCGCGGCCAGGCCCTGTGGCTTCTCCTCGTTCGCGACGAACGGTATTGTTCCGCTCGCTGGCGCACAGTCGGCCTTTCCTTCCATCTTCACTTCTCTCCCTGATCGCTCACGGTCGATCGTCCTGCGCCCGGCCCGAGGGGACTATGCATCCACCGAATGCTTTCCTTGAACATCTGGCTATGCCTGCGGCCCAGGCGTGACAATGTTTCGCAAGGATAGCTCGGTAAATGCGTTGGCCTAGATAATTGTTTGTCCGTAGGCGGTTTCGCTCGACGAATGCACAGTTTCGAAGCCCCATACTCTTCGAAATCTAGACATTTGTACAGCGAAAAAGGCAAGAAAAGGCACTGGGTCCTTGCAGAACGCCCTTCGCTGTTCACTTGACCACCGAACGAACCGAAAGCAATAATCGTTGCGGCCTCACAGTAGGAGCGAGGCTAAGGAATGGCGATCTGCGACCTTCGCATCGAGGA
>JAJRAL010000216.1 GCA_028679935.1 Methanomassiliicoccales archaeon
AATGGTTTGGTCTTGGCAGCCTCTATGACCTCCCAACTGTCAATCTCCATCCTCTCGAACACCAACGCCATCTCGTTGACGAGTGCGATGTTGACGTTCCTGAAGATGTTCTCCATCATCTTGACTGCCTCGGCGGTCCTGGCATTGCTGACTGGGTACACCTTCTCAATCACGGTGGAATAGAGAGCGAAGGCCGTCTCGGTGCTCTGCTTGTCAATGCCTCCGACGACCTTTGGGATCTGCGTGACCTTGTACCGCGGATTGCCTGGATCGATCCTCTCCGGAGAAAAGGCGAGCCCGAAGTCCTTGCCCGCCTTGAGTTTGGTCTGCTCTAGGATGCTCCTGATCAATCCGTCCGTCGTCCCGGGGTAGGTCGTGCTTTCGATGATGACGAACATGTCCTTGTGCAGAACATCCCTGATTTGGGACGCGGCTGCCTTCAAGTATGCCAGATCGGGCTCGCCGTTCTCCTTCAGTGGCGTGGGAACGCAAACGATGATGAAATCGCATCTTCTCAGCCGGGAAGCATCGGTCGTCGGGTGGAACGACTTGCCGATCACCGCGGCGATATCCGAGTCGGCCACGTCGCCGATATGGGAAGTGCCCTTGGAGAGACCCTTCACGATCTTCTCGTTCACATCGAATCCAATTGTATCGAATCTCTTGGCAAAGGCGAGCGCTAGTGGCAGCCCCACGTATCCGAGGCCCATGATCCCGATGACCGCCTTACCGTTCCGGATCTTCCCTTGCAGACTCTGCATCAATCCAGCCTCTAGCCGACTGGATGCGAAAGAAGCCTTCCGCAGATAAATAGCTTTATCCGCCAGATTCCTGAGGAGATGGGAGCGGTCGGCCGCCGTCGACCCAGAGATGGACCGCCGCTTGGCCTAGAGCACCGAATCGAGCACCACTGCGTAGTCGCCCGCCAAGCTTGGGAAGGCAAACTTGGATGACTTCGCGGTATCGCAGGCGATCTCCCTGGACCAGCTTCCTTCTCTGAACTTGGCGAGGAAAGCGCCGATCGCCTCCGCCGTCTCGTCCACGGTGCGGGTGTTCTTTCCACATCCCGTATCCCGGACCATCTGGGCTACGACGCCGGCCTTGTTGCCCCCCGTCACCAGCATCGGGTTCCTCGTATGGAGGTACTCAAAGAACTTGAGTGGAATCACCCCGGGCTGCGTTCTATCGTCCCAGTCCATCAGCAACAATAGGTGCGATTCCCATTGCCGTTCGAGGGAGGCCATCCTGGTCACTGGGCCGTACTGGTTGACGATTCCGCCGAGCCCGAGCTCAGACGCGAGCCCATCGACCGTTTCGTTCCTCGGGCCGTAGAACCTCAACTCAAATTCATCCCTGCGCACATTGCCCTCATACAAGAGCATCATGATCGCAATAATCGTGAGCCCTGGATCCTGCTTTCCAGGGTATACTTGGCCTGTGTAGGTTATCGTGAACTTGCCCGGCCTTGCCTTGACCTCGACCACATCCTCGGGGTCGAAGCCGTTGGTGATGCAGTACACCTTGTCGCGGCGGTGGAGCGAGCGGAGGTCGTCCGCCCATGTTGGACTGACCGTGACAAGGGCCGAGGCCTTGGCGAGCGTCGTTCTCTCCAGGTTCGACGTCATCGCCCGGAGGACCTTGCCCATCGGTAGGTTGTGATTTTGGGACCACAGGTCTCTGAGATCGGCGACCCATGGCAGCCCGAACTCCTCTCGGAGCTTGCCTGCCGCAATGTGGGTGATGACAGGTGAAGAGCTGCTCAAGATCGCGTCGAACCTCTCATCCCTCAGGAGCTTCCTCGCCGCTTCCGTGAGGGGAGCCTCCCAACCCCGCTCCGGATCGGGGAAGTTCTTGATCGTGTACGCTCTCCAGTAGTTCCTCTCCACCATCGCCTTGATGTCGGAGTCGGGGGAGGGGTTGATTTTGTCCACCGCATCGTTCAGAATTCGGACCACGCCGTGGGCACCTGATCGTCCCTTTCGCTCCTCGTAGGTCGTCTCCTCGCCGACCTGGACGATTCTCAGTCTCCCGAGGTCCCTGGTCGGAAGGGCGACGTGCGTCTTGCCCGATGCGTCTATCCTGGGGGTGATGATGGTCGGCTCCCAGCCATGGGCAGGCAGGTACTTGCATAGAGCTGGTATCCGCGGGGTCGAATGGTAGAGATTTGAGAGGACGAGCGCCTTGTGCGTTCCTCCGACCTTCTCTGCTCTATCCATGCGAGACCTTCACCTCCACTAGGGCCCCTAATGTGCTCCAGTATTCGTCATTCCACTGGTCCTTCGTCAGCTTTGTTATCGAGACCCCTTCATCCTGCCCCTTTGCCTTCAGAAGACCGGCGTAGTCTCTCTTCCAGTAGCCTTTCTTGTACAGGAAGCTGCCCTTGGGACTTGCCCTGTCATCGTTGAACTCGATCATGACAATCGCCCTCCGAGCGACCCTAATCATCTCGTCGAGCACCCTGTCGATGTCCTTGCTGTCGACGTAGATCAAGACCGCGTCGGTGAAGACGACATCGAAGCTCTGGTCAGGGAACTCGCTGAGGTCTTCCGCTTTTCCCAC
This sequence comes from Methanomassiliicoccales archaeon, assembly GCA_028679935.1. The sequence continues at coordinate 2,560 of JAJRAL010000216.1, forward strand.
TCGCAGCTCGACCTGGAGGTGACGCTCCTCGAAGAGCCGTTTTCCCTCCTCGATCGCGGCCTTGCTGACGTCTATCCCGACCAGCTTCGCGCCGGGCAGGGCCTGCGCCAGCCGGAAGAGGTTGGGTCCGGTGTTGCATCCAATCTCAAGCACCGAGGACGGCTGATAGGAAGAGATACTCTGCACCAGCAGGTCGCGGTGGGGATGATCCACCGATTTCCAGTAGAACGAGTCGACTCCCTTCTCCTGCCACTCCTTCTCGGCGGATCTGGTCCCGCCGAGGCGGACGCCCAGGTGGTGTCTGATGTCCTTCGCCTTGTTCAAAGCCCTCTTTTGTATGGGCACATCGTCGGGACTCATTTTCCCTGCCCTAGGAACTCGCGCATCTTCTCGATGACGTACTGGACCTCCTCCTCCGAGAGCTCCGGGAATAGCGGCAGCGAGAGCACCGTGCGGGAAAGCTCCTCGGTGACGGGCAGGGAGAACTTGGTCAATCCCAGTGCCGGGTGCGAGTGCGTCGGCTTGGGCCAGGAGATCATCGTCTCTATGCCTTGCTCCTTCAGGTACTGATAGAGCTTGTCCCTCTTGCCGGTCCGCACGACGTAGTTCTGGAAGACGTCGAAGAAGCCGTTGGTGTCGTGCGTGCCAGGAGGCAGGATCAGGTCCGGCACGTCGCTCAGCCCTTCCTCGTACATATCCGCTATCTCTCTTCTTCGCTTGATCCACTCGCCGAGGTGCCGCAGCTTCACGTCGAGCAGTGCGGCCTGGATGTTATCAAGGCGGCTGTTGAAGCCGTACATGAGCAGTTCGTTCGTGTCACGCTTGAACCCATGGTCACGAAGCAGCCGCACCTTTCTTGCGAGCTCGTCGTCATTCGTCGTGATCGCTCCGCCGTCCCCGGCGCAGCCGAGTATCTTGGCTGGATAGAATGAGAAGCAGCCGGTGAGGCCCGAGCCGCCGGATCTGTACTTGCCGACCTTCGCCCCAAGCGCCTGAGCGGCGTCCTCGATCACCACCAGACCGCGTTCCTCGGCGATCTCGTTCACGACCCTCATGTCGACCATCCTGCCGTTCAGGTGAACCGGGACGATCGCCTTCGTCTTCTTGGTAATCGCCTTCTCGAGCTTCGAGACGTCCATCTCCATGTCCTGGCCGACGTCGACCAGCTTAGGAATGGCACCGTTGAAAACGATGGACATGATGGTGGCGACGAAAGTATGCGAGACTGTGACGACCTCATCCCCCCTGCCTATGCCGGCCGCCTTCACCGAGATCATCAGGGCGTCAGTGCCGGAGTTGAGGCCGATGGCCTGCTTGGTGCCGACGAACTTGGCGAAATTCGCCTCAAAGTCATCGAGCTGCTGCCTCGCGATCAGGTCGCCTCGCGTCAGGCAACCTGTGATCGCTGGCATTATCTCGTCCCAGAGGCGCTTGTAGTGTTCGGGGTAGTTTACGAACCTCACTTTGTAGCTCATTTCGTATCACCCATCATTCTTCGGACCTCCCGGCTAATGTCCTCCGAGTTCTTGAAGTAGTATCTTTCGAGCGACCGGCTTGCTGGAGCTGGCGAATCGGGCAAAGTAACCCTGGCCATCGGTGCCTTGAGCTGGCGCACGACCTCGTCCTCGCCGATCCTGGCGAGTATCTCCGCCGCCGCCCCGTAGCTCTTCCATCCCCCATCGGCGACCAGCAGCCTCTTCGTCTTCCTGACGGAGGAGATGATCTGTTCCGCGTCGAGCGGCTTGATCGTGAGGGGGTCTATCACCTCGGCGTCTATGCCCTCTGACTCGAGGCTCTTCGCCGCCGCGAGCGCCTCGTGGACCATGTAGGAAGTCGCGACGATGGTGACGTCTCTTCCCTGCCTTCGGACCATCCCCTTCCCGATCGGCGTGGAGTAGTGCTCCTCCGGCACGTTCCCCCTGATCTTGTACAGCCACCTGTCGTCCACGAAGACGATCGGGTTCCCGTCATAGACGCAGCTCCTGAGGAGGCCCTTGACATCGTAGGGCGTGCTTGGCATGACCACCTTGAGGCCTGGAAGATGAGCGAACATGGCGTGCGTTGACTGGGAATGTTGCGCCCCCTGTTCCCCGCCGCGGTTCACTATGCCCCAGATCGTGACCGGGACGGAGAGATTGCCGCCGAACATATAGTGCCAATTCGCCGCATGGTTGGCGATTGGGTCCATGGCATAGTACATGAAGTCGAGCCGAGGATGTTCCAGGATGGGGCGCATCCCGGCCAGGGCCGCCCCGACCGCCGCTCCCGTGACGGCGTTCTCTGAGACCGGGGTGTCGATGACCCTCCGTTCGCCGAAGCGCTCGGTCAGGCCTGTGCAGCTTGCGCCGACGTACCATGGGCTGGTCACTCCCTGGCCGATGAGGATCACATCCTCGTCGTCCTCGAGCAGCTGGTGCAGGGCCTCGTTCAGCGCCTCGACGTATGTCAGCTCCCTCACGTCGGCGACCTCCTGAACACGCCCCTGAACCCGGTCTCGTCCTCACCCTTCGGCCAACCGCAGGCCATAGCCCTTGCCTTCGCCTCGGCGACCTGCTTCTCGATCTCGGACCGGATGGCTTTGAGCTCTTCTGGCGTGGCTTCCTTGCTATCAACGAGGTCCTTCTCAAACCTGCAGATCGGGCAGCGCTTGAGCCAGAAGTCGAACTCCTCCTTCGGCCTGAGCCCCTTGTCGAGATCGTAGTTGGGCCCGACGTGTCCCCGGTGGCGATAAGTCAGGCACTCGAGGAACGCCGGACCATCGCCCGCCCGCGCTTTGGCGATGAGCCTCGACGCCGTTCTCTCAACCTTGACGACATCGTTTCCGTCGATGGTGATCGAGGGAACCCCGATCGCCTCGGCCCTCGGAGTGATTTTGGTGGTGGCGAGGCACTTCGAGATCGGCATGTGCGTCGAGTAGAGGTTGTTCTCGCATACGAAGATGACCGGGAGGGAATAGAGCGCGGCGAAGTTCATCGATTCATAGATGACTCCCTCGCCTAGCGCACCATCCCCGAAGAACGTGACAGCGACATTGTCCTTCTTCTTGAGCGAGAACGCGAGAGCGGCGCCCACGGCGAGCGAGATGCTGCCCGCCACGATCGCCGAGCTGCCAGGCAGCCCTGCGCCAGGCTCGGACAGATGCATCGAACCGCCTCTGCCTCCGGAGCACCCCTCCTCGCGGCAGAAGACCTCCGCCATCAGTCCGTAGAGGTCCCCTCCCTTGGCGAGATAGTGGCCGTGGGATCTGTGAGAGCTGTAGACCCAGTCCTCCGGCCGGAGCGTGTCGCAGACGCCCGTAGCGACCGCCTCCTCGCCGGAATAGAGGTGCACCGGGCAGCCGATCTCGTTCTTCGATACGCTGTCTGCCAGCGTGTCCTCCACCGCGCGTATCGTGACCATCGTCCGGTACATCCGCAGCAGCTTCTCGCGCCGCTTTCCTCGTGCCATGTGGTTCGACCTCAGACCGTCGGTTCCCCGGTTAGAGGGTCTGCCTCCGGTCCATTCCGTAGTTGCGGTACCAGTTTACGAACATTTCGAGGCCTTCTTCGAAATCGACGGAGGGAGTCCAACCCAGGATCTCCTTCGCCCGCTCGGCGTTGGCGATGAGCCTCTTCACCTCACCGATGCGCGGCTCGACGTGTACGGGCTGCATCTTGTCCTCCTTCCCGCAGAGGCGGATGAGCATCTCCGCTATCTCGTTGATTGAGATCTCCTTCCCCGTCCCGAAGTTCACTGGCTCGTCGATCTTTCCCTTGTGATGCAGGGCGATGTCGTAGCCGCGGATGGCATCGTCGATGTAGGTGTAGTCGCGGGTCTGGCGGCCGTCACCGAATATGATTGGTGGCATGTCCATCATGATCCGGCGGGTGAAGATCGAGATCACCCCGCCGTATCCGAGATCCCTCTGCCTCGGCCCGAAGATGTTGAAGAACCTGAGGATGTTGACGTTGAGCCCATAGGTCTGGATATAGGCGTAGCACATCCTGTCCGCGGCGATCTTGCTCGCTCCGTAGGGGTGAGGGGCGTTCAACGGATGGAGCTCGTCGATAGGCACGTGCAGCGCCGACCCATAGACCTCGCTCGTTGAAGCGTGGATGACCTTGTCTATGTCGTGGAATCTTGCCACCTCGAGGACGTTCTGCGTCCCCATGACGTTGATGTCGTAGGTGAGGCCAGGCTCGATGTACGAACGGTCGACGTGGATCTGGGCGGCTAGGTGGAGGATGACGTCAACGTCGCGGCATACGTTCTCTAGAAGGGCCCGGTCTCGGATGTCGCCCTTGATGAGCTTGAAGTTCCGGCAATCGAGCAGGTGCCGCACGTTGACCAGGTCCCCGCTCAAGAAGTTGTCCATACATAGGACCGTGTGCCCTTCCTTGGTGTATTTCTCGCATAGATGGCTCCCTATGAATCCCGCCCCTCCGGTGATGAGTATGTTCATCTTCCTTCCTCCTCAACGAGATGTACGTACAGCGACTCAACCTTTCCCATTTCCTTGTTGTAATCCTGACGTTCCAGCATGGTCTTGCGGGCCTCGACCCCGATCGACCCGCGCAATTCGTCGTTCGAGAGCAGCTCGTCGATCCTCGCCGCGAGCGACTCCGGGTCTCCCTTGGCCACGACGAAGCCGTTCACTCCGTCCCTTATCCAGATTCTGATGTCACCGACATCGGTCGAAACGACCGCGGCACCGCACGACATGGCCTCGGCCGTGCTCGCGGCTATCCCGCTGTCCGAGAGCGAGGTGGAAACGTACACATCCGACGAGGCGAGGTAAGCGGGTATCAGGTCCGCGGGGATATTGCCGATGAAGGCGAAGTTGTCCTGGATGCCCATCGATCTGACCATGTCCTCCGTCTCCTTCCTTCCTTCGCCTTCCCGGGCCATGACGAAGACCGTATGGGGATGGTGCTTCAGAACCTTGGCGGCGGCCTTCACGTAGGTGGCGGGGTCATAGACCGGCGTGAAGCCCCTGATGTCCACGACGACCTTGTCCAGAGAATCCCTCTTGTACCTCCCATAGATACCGGTGTCCCGTCTCGCCGGGCTCGCCCTGGCCGTGTCGACGCCGAAGTAGATCCTCATTATCTTGCCCCCGGGCACGCCCAGGGAGGCCAGCTTCGCGGCGGTATTCTCCCCGTCGCAGGTGACGATGTCGGCCCGTTTCAAGGCGTATCTTACCTGGAACCCCTTGACCATTGATTTCTCAGGCTCGATGAGGACGTCGGTCCCCCAAGCGGTCATGACGATCGGCCTGAAGCCGGAGAAGGCGCCGAGGAATCCGTAGTGGCTGATGTAGTGGCTGTGGACGATGTCTGGCTTGATCTCATTGATCAGCCTCCTCACCTCGAACGGCACGAGGAGGCGGCCTGCCCCCGTCGCCTTGACGAAGTGGACCTTCACTCCCGCCTTCGTGTACTCGTCCGGGGTGAGCATCCTTCCGTCGCCGGCCGGCTTCTGCAGGGAGATAAGATGGACCTCGTGGGCCTTTGTGAAATATCTAATCCACCTCATCGTGTGGATGGAACGAAAATCCGACAGGAAACAAATCCTCATCTATACCCTCGGTCGGCGACTGGCTCAGTAATCTCTTCCCGGATATAAAGGATACGTGAGCGGTTCCAGACCCGCGATTCCGGCCATGCCCGCTCCCGGTCGGCGTGGCCGAAAGGTTATTTAGCGAACGTCTGGATTTCGAGGCGATGGACGCCCTCTTGGCCGCTGGAATCGGAATGTGGATCATGCTTCCGGCCCTGATACCGAACTCCGCCGCGGTCCTTACAGGGGGCGGGACGCCGGTGGACTTCGGCCGGAGCTGGAGGGGCAACCGCATCCTGGGCGACGGGAAGACGTGGCGCGGGTTCCTCGGCGGCGCGGCGTTCGGTACCCTGGCGGGAATGGTCCAGCTGTTGGCTGCGCAGATCTACCCGGCCGAGATATGGTTCCCGAGCGCCCCGCTCAACTACGGCTTCGGTCCGATGCCCGCAGCGATGGGTGTCGTCGTCGCGTTGGCAGTCGGCGCGCTTCTCGGGGACATGGGCGGGGCGTTCATCAAGCGTCGGATGGGCTACGCCCGAGGACAGAAGGCTGTACTATTGGACATGTATGACTTCGTGCTCGGGGCGCTGTTCCTCACCCTGGTCTTCTTCCCCGACTGGTTCCTCCACGCTTTCGTTTATGACCTGGGACTGGTATCCCTGATAACGGTGCTGATCGCGGTGCCACTGATACACCGCGTCTTCAACATCATCGGCTACAAGGCCGGGCTGAAGAAGGAGCCGTGGTGAACTTGGACAAAGGTCTGAAGGACGCTCTCAGGGAGTGCGGAGCGATACTCTACGGTGATTTTACGCTCTCCTCGGGCAAGAAGAGCAGCTACTACATCGACATCAAGAAGGCGAGCACCGACCCGAAAGTGCTGGCGATGATCGCCGAGTCGATGGCTGGAGAGGTGGCGAAGTTACCCCGTAGGCCGGACAGGATCGCCGGCGTGGTCCTGGGTTCTATCCCTCTGGTCGTCGCGCTGTCCCTCAAGACGGGTGTACCGTTCGTCATGGTGCGCAAGGAGAAGAAGGAGCACGGAACAGGAAGGCTCGTTGAAGGCGTCCTAAACCAGGGCGAGAGGGTCCTGGTGATCGAGGACGTCGTCACCTCCGCCGGCTCTTCCGCAGACGCGGTGGGCGCCCTGCGCTCCTCCGGCGCTATCGTCGACACCGTGCTCGCGGTCATCGACAGGCAGGAGGGTGGCATGGACAGGCTGGCGCAGATCGGCGTCAGGCTCGTTCCCCTGCTCACGGCCGAGGACGTGAAGAGGGGCTAGGATGCGCCTCGACCCCGAATGCACGCGCTGCCGCTTGTGTCAAGGCAGGTCGAACGTCGTAGCTCCCGAAGGTAGAAAGAGGTCGCCGATTGCTTTGGTCGGCGAGGCGCCAGGTGAGAGGGAGGATCAGCTCGGCAGACCGTTCGTCGGCCGCGCCGGCAAGATGCTCGACCGGATCATGGCGGAGCAGGGCGTCGAACGCGATGAAGTGCTCATCACTAATACAGTGAAATGCCGCCCCCCGCGCAATCGCAGGCCGACGGAGGGGGAGGCGGACGAGTGCTACCCATACCTTGAGCAGGAGCTGAAGGGGAAGGCGTTGGTGATCACGCTGGGGAAGACCGCTTCAGAGAATCTGCTCCAGCGCCCGGTGAAGATGACGGATATGGCCAACTGCGAGTTTTACATCGAGATAATGGGGATCAAGGCACGGGTCATGCCGGCCTTCCACCCGTCCGCTGCGATGTATAACCTGAGATCTAGGGAGAGCCTAGGAAGGACGATGCTCTTCGTTAGGAAGGAGCTCGACTCCCTCGGAAGCGCTTCTTCCAAAGGAACTTCAGGTTCTTCCAGCCGTCCTCCCAAGAGGAGAGCTTGACGTCGCCGACGCGGCGGCGGTAGGTGATCGGCACCTCCTTCGCGCGGAGCTTCCGGAAGGCCTCGATCTTGATCTCCTCGGATAGCGGCATCCCGTCGTCCTGGACATCCAGTTTCTTGTAGGCCTCCTTCCTGAAGACCCACATCCCACTCTGAGAGTCCTTGATCTTGACGCGGAACAGGACGCGCGTGGTGACGTTGAGGATGGTGTTCCCGACGCGGTGCTTGAAGCTCATTGCCCCCTTCTCCATGTTCGCCAGGCGGTTGGTAGTGATGAAGTCGATATTCTCATTTTCCAGCATCTTGACGAGGCGGGGTATCTCTTCTGCCGGATAGGTGCAGTCGGCGTCGAGCGTGGCTATGACGTCCCCCGCAGCCTTCTCGAAGCCGGTCTTGTAAGCGCGCCCGTAGCCCCTCCTCGGTTCGTCGATCACGTTCACGCCCTTTGAGGCGGCTATCTCCCTGGTGCGATCCTTGGAGTTGGTGTCAACGATCGAGATGTCATAATCAAGGCCGGAGGGTTGCATGACCTCGTGGATCTGGTCCAGCACCTTCCCTATCGACTGTTCCTCGTTCATCGTGGGGATGACAATGCTGACCTTTGGGGCCGCCATCGAGTGCCGAAAGGCGAGGACGCATATGAGGATGTCCATCAGAGCGGCGAAGGCCCTGGTGGTGGCGTACCGTCAAGGCTTTATTCGGCAAATCCGTACACAAGGCAGAATGAAACTGCTGGCGACTCACTACTCGATCGTCGATTGTGACATTGGAGAGGGCACAATCATTCGCGACTTCGTGAATCTCTATGGCTGCAGGATCGGCCGGGACTGCAAGATCGCGGCCTACGTCGAGATACAACGAGGGGTCGTCATCGGCGACCGGTGCAAGATCGAGGCCTTCGCCTTCATACCGAGCGGCGTCACGGTGGGTGACGAGGTGTTCATCGGACCGCACGCGGTCTTCACCAACGATCTGAACCCTAGGGCTGTGGGCGAATGGAGCGTCGTGCGGACCAAGGTGCTTTCAGGGGCTTCGATTGGGGCGGGGGCGGTCATCCGCTGCGGAGTGACCATTGGCGAGGGGGCGATGGTGGGAGCGGGCGCGGTCGTCATCAAGGACGTCGAGCCTGGCTCCACCGTCGTGGGCAATCCTGCAAGACCGGTCAAGAGAAGGAAGTGAACGCGGTGCGCATACCGATGGCGAAGCCGGTAGTGACCGACGAGATGGTGAAGGCGGTCGTGGACGCGCTGCGCGGTGAGCGTATGTGCATGGGCGAGAGCGTCTTCAAGTTCGAGGAGGAGTTCGCCCGCTACATCGGGGTCAAGCACGCGATCTCGGTCGCTTCGGGCACGGCGGCATTGCACCTCGCAATGATCGCCGCCGGAGCGCGGAAGAGGAAGGTGCTGACCACACCATTCTCTTTCGTCGCCACCGCCAACTGTATTGTCCAGGCAAACGGACGCCCGGCGTTCGCCGACATCAAGGATAGGGACTACAACCTCGATCCCGACATGGTTTCGAAGGGGCTCGGCAAGGACGTCCGCGCGGTCCTGCCTGTGCATCTGTTCGGGCATCCGGCGGACCTGAAACCGATGGCCGACGCCGCGAAAGACACGGGAGCGCTCCTGATAGAGGACGCGGCCCAGGCCCACGGCGCCCTCTACCATGGAAAGAAGGTCGGAGGGATTGGGGACCTCGGATGCTTCTCGTTCTACCCCACCAAGAACATGACCGTCGCTGGCGATGGCGGGATGGTCACGACCGACGATGACGACCTTGCGAAGATGGTGGCCAAGCTCAGGGACTGCGGCAGGGTTTCGAGGTACGTCCACGACGTCGTCGGCTTTACTTACAGACTCAACACGATCAATGCCGCATTCGGCCGAGTCCAGCTGAGACAGGTTGACGGTTGGAACGAAAGACGGAGAGGGATCGCCGCGAGGTACGATCGCGCGTTGAGGGGCGTCGACGGACTCAGACTCCCGCCTCTCGGCAGCAAGAGCGTGACACCGGTGTACCATCTCTATGTGGTCAGGACGCCGAAGCGGGACGCGCTGGCGGAGCACCTCGGCAGGGATGGTATCGACACAGCGGTACACTATCCTGTCCCGATCCACCTCCAGCCGGTATACCGCAGAATGTACCATTTCAAGGAAGGGAGCTACCCCCGCAGCGAGCGCGCGGCGAACGAAGTGCTCTCGCTTCCGATCTATCCAAGGCTCGAGGACGAGGAGGTCGATCGCGTTTGCGAGAGCATCAGGTCCTTCTTCGCCAAGTGAATCGGGGGCGTCGCACGTGACCGGGCAGAGAGTGCTAATGCTCCTCACCAACGAGTACCGACCGGACCCGAGGGTGAGGAAGGAGGCCCTGGCGTTGAAGGAAGGAGGCTTCGAACCCTCGATCGTCGCCTGGGACCGAAACCTGGCGCGACCGGCGACGGAGGTCGTCGAAGGTGTCCGGCTGCTGAGGGTCCGCACCGGCAATGTTGGCGGCCCCCGCTCGCTGATCCTCAACTATCCGCTCTTCGCGCTCCGGGCATTCCGTCAGGCGATGCGCCAGGGGTTCGATGTGGTGCACGCGAACGATCTCGACACTCTCCTGCTGGGCCGCCTGCTCGCTTGGCTGAAGAACGTTCCGCTGATATTCGATGCTCATGAGCAGTACGCGAGGATGATACGGGTCGATGTCTCGGAACGTACCGCGCGCCTTTTCGACCGGCTCGAGCGGTCGCTGCTTCCCAAGGTGGACCTCGCCATCACAGTCAATGGAAAGATCGCTGACAACATGAGCAAGTGGTCGAGAGAGAGGCCATTGGTGATAATGAACGCTGTGGACGTTCCGGAGTTCAGGGCGAAGAACGCCAATCGGCAGAACGGCGAGATCGTTCTCTACTACGGCGGGACTCTCGAGCCAATGCGCTACATCGAGGAGACGGTGAAGGCGGTCGCGGACATCGAAGGCATAAGGCTGGTCATCGCGGGCAATGGCAGGCTGGAAGGATTCTGTGAGAAGGCGGCGAGAGAGCACGGCAACATCGAGTTCCACGGCTTCCTCCCGCATCAGACGATGATGGGGGAGATGTCGGAGGCGGACGTCGTGCTCTGCCTCATCGACCCAAGCAACCTGAACTACGTGGACAGCCTCCCCAACAAAGTGTGCGAGGCGATGGCTCTGGGGATGCCCGTGCTGACCTCGAAGCGGACCTACTCCGCCGAGGTCGTTGAGCGGTTGGGCGTCGGCTTGGCAATCGAGTGGTCCGAGTCGGACCTACTCAAGGCCCTCAGTACACTGAGGGACGAGGGTTTGAGGCGCAAGATGGGCGGCGCGGGGAGAAAGCTCGCCGAGGAACGCTACAACTGGTCAAGGATGGAGGAGAGATTGCTCTCCGGTTACAGGTCAATTCTTCGAAGGTAGAGCGGCGTACCAGATCTCACTCTTGTTGGACAATGAGCTGGAACGCGTTCGCGAACCGCCACATGAACGGGGCGTTCGTCACAAGCCTGTTGCCTATTCTGTACATAGGTCGCCGTGGGTTCGGCTGTGTTTTGAACTTGTAGACGACAGGCAGTGAATCCAGCAAATCCAGAAGTCTCCGGTATCCGAGCAGATGGTATCCTTCGTACCCGCTGTGACCGAACGCCCGTGCATAGTGGTTCGCGAGCTCGGTCGGAAGGTAGGACAGGAAGAGCATGCGCATGTGCGGTTCCATCGGGAACCACTTGTTCGGTGTGTTAAGGTAGAGGACGCCTCCGGGCGCCAGAGAGTCTAGACATCTCTCCAGCAGCATTCTCTGGTCGGGCACGTGCTCGAGGACATCGCTGAGGATGACGACGTCGAAGGCGTGTGTGGGCTTAAGATCGTAGGCGGAGAGGTTTTCGAATCGGACGTTCGTGATTCCCTTTCGGAGCGCCTCCTCCGACGCCTTCCGCATCAGTCTCTCCACCGGTTCGATGCCGACGATGCTCTTGGCGCGACGGGCCAGGCTCAAGGACACGGTACCGAGACCGCTTCCCACATCGAGAACCGAGCACTCCTCGATGTCCTTCTTCAGCTCGGGGTAGAAGATTGAGATGAAGTCCGATGTCTGGTCTACCCTGTACTGGTCGCGGTCGTACGGCATGAGAGGTCCGCTCGAATTACTGTGACCAGCGAACGTCGGGACGGCTAATAAGCATCTCGGGTTGATGTCCTATGAGACGGTCCGCTTTCCGCCAAACAATTTGTAGCCGACGTATCCAGTCATGGCGACGATCAGCCGGGCGAGAGACCAGAAGGTGACTTTCTGGCGGAACATCTTGAGCGGATCGTAGCGGGACCAGAGCGAACCATGTTTCATAGTCAGCTGCTTCCTTCCCGCACCATTCCAGAAGGCCTGTTGGAAGAATCCATAGAGGGTCGACTTGAGACGATGATAGACAATCGCCTTTGGGTCGTAGACGAGGCTGTGTCCTTTCTGCACCGCCCTGAGGTTCAGGTCTATGTCCTCAGCGGTGATGAACCAGTCGTCGAATCCGCCAACCTCGTCCAGGACCTGCTTGCGGAAGGCAATGTTGCAGCTCGGATAGGATAGGTCGAACCCCTTGTAGTTCAGCTCAACCCGGTCAAGCTCCTCCCAGGAACGCAGTCCCATGCTTATCGTCTTTCCAGCGACGACGTCGGCCCCGCCCCGAATGCTTTCTCTCATCTCCTTGAGCCAGAATGGATTCGCGATGCAGTCCCCGTCGATGAACGCGACGATCTCGCCCGTCGCCCTCTCCACGCCGTAGTTGCGGCTTGCTCCTCTCTTGCCTGCCTTCACATAGCACTTGATGATCGAGAATCTCTTTGCGTAGGACTCCACGATCCCCTTTGTTCCGTCCCTGGAGCGTGCGTCGACTGCGATGATCTCGAGAGGGCCTTCTTGGATAACGAGGCTGTCCAGCAGGTCCGCGATGTTCCGTTCTTCGTTGAAGAGGGTGAGAACCACGCTGACTTTCATTCGGTCCGCGATGGGGAAGAAGGGTTAAATCGTTTTGCGGATTCTATCGGGCGGCTCTAATCTCGGACGGCCTCACGTTCTCTCGTGTTCTAGTGTGCTGGCTTGCCCCATGTTGAGGTTTGTCCTATGTGAAACACGATTTCGGCCCAGCCGCTTGTGCCGTTGCTCAAGACTGCTCGCTAGGGACCTGTAAGGGTCAAGTTGTCTCTCTTCTAAAATGCAGGCTGGTCAGAGGGCGTTCTATCTGCAGAACATCCTCTTCGCGTCGAAGCAGAGCGTGGGAACAGCCGTCCCTTTCCA